>NZ_JBFANH010000019.1:0-191975 GCF_040674755.1 Nocardia sp. NPDC049737
AGCCGAAACATCCTCGGCCACAACATCATCAAGCACGCGCGACAAACTACAGCAGGATCAACTATCTTGCAGCACAACGAAATACAACTGTCGTGTTAAAATGACGATGTGCAGCGCGCTGCGGTGACCGATCCTTCGCCTGTGGTGGTTCTCGGGTCCGGGTTTGCGGGTCTGTGGGCGGCGCTCGCGGCGGCCCGGCGGCTTGACGAGCTCGGAGTAGCGGTCGGAACCGTCGATGTCACCATGATCAGTTCCACGCCGTACCACGACATCCGCGTGCGCGACTATGAGACCGATCTGAGCACCTCCCGCATCCCGCTGAGCGCTCTTCTCGATCCGGTCGGAATCAAGCACATCATCGGCGAAGTGACGGCGATCAATGCTCTGGCGCGCGTCGTGGAATCCACCGCTGGCGCTCACGGATACGACCGGCTGGTGCTCGCGTTGGGCAGCCAGGTGGTCAAGCCCGATATCCCCGGCTTGCGTGAGTTCGGTTTCGATATCGACACGCATGACGCAGCGACCAGACTGCAAGCCCACCTGCGCCGGCTTGCCGAGGGCCCCGCTGACCCGGCGGCTGCGACAGTAGTCGTCGTCGGGGCAGGTTTGACGGGGATCGAAGAGGCGACTGAGCTGCCCGCGATGCTCGCCGACGCCTTTGCCACGCGGGCGGTCACACCGCGGGTCATCCTGATCGACCGCAACCCGTTCGTCGGCTCGGACATGGGCGCATCGGCGCGACCGGTCATCGAGGCGGCGCTGGCCTACATCGGGATCGAGACCAAGTTGGGCGTCGGGGTCGTCGCCATCGACGAGCGCGGCGTGACGCTGTCCTCGGGTGAAGTGGTGGCCGCCGCCACCGTCGTATGGTGTGCCGGCATGCGAGCCAACCCGCTGACCGCAGACTTCGGGATCGAACGTGACCGGCTGGGTCGACTCCCTGTCGACGATTATCTGCGGGTCCGCGGTGTGGCCGGGGTATTCGCCGCCGGTGACGTCGCCGCCGCAAAAATGGACGACGAGCATATGTCTGTGATGTCCTGCCAGCACAGCCGCCCCATGGGCCGGTGGGCGGGATACAACGTCATCGGCGATCTTCTGGGCAAACCCATGAAACCGTTGCGGATCCCTTGGTATGTAACGGTTCTCGATCTGGGACCGGCAGGCGCGGTGTATACCGAGGGCTGGGACCGCCACGTGGTCGCGTGCGGCGAGGTAGCTAAAGACACCAAGCGCGCCATCAACACCCGGCGTATCTATCCTCCGTTGAGCCGCGACCGCGACGCACTGCTGGCCGCCGCGGCGCCCGAACTGCAGGCCGCGCCCGAGCACGGACCCGAGTCCACCCATTGAATACCGGTCGCGCTGATGGAATCCGACAGAAAGCGACGACCTCGGTGATGACGGATGCCTTACGCGCAGCACGTATCTCGCGCCCGACGCAGCCACCACCAGCACCGATCCCGGCTCACACCATGATCACGAAGTCCGGCTGGTATTAGGACCAGGGTATATCGGGGGTAGCCGATGGGAATGTGGCGGGATTATAGATGGGGCAACGCGGCGACTTCTAGAGTTCGGCGAAACCGCGTAGAATTCGAGCAGGTCGGGACAGCATCTGGAGCCCTATCATGACCGAGAGAAAGAATTCACACACGAAGTTCGCCCGGCTGGCGGCCGCCGCCGGTATAGCCGCAGCTGCCGCGATTCCGGTCGTCGCAGCCGCGGCGCAAGCGCCTTCCGCGCGCGCAACGACGCCCACGTCTGCAACCCAACTCGTCGACAACCCCGGTTGGGGTCACGGCGGCGGCGGTTGGGGCGGCGGCGGTTGGGGTCACGGGGGCGGTTGGGGTAATGGGGGCGGTTGGGGTCACGGCGGCGGTTGGGGAGGCGGCGGTTGGGGAGGCGGCGGCGGTTGGGGAGGCGGCGGTTGGGGATGGAATCCCGGCTGGTGGAACCCATTCGGCTGGGGTGGCTGGGGTAGCTTCTAGCGCCGGTAACCGAGCCCGGACACGCACAGCGTGCCGGGCTCGGTCGCATCGAGTACCGATCATGTGAAGCCAGGATCGACCACCGGGCTGGACTGGTGACGAGATGAAGATTGTGTGTATCGGTGGCGGGCCGGCCGGTTTGTACTTCGCTATTTCGATGAAGCGGCGCGACCCGGCCCATGACATCACGGTGATCGACCGCGAGCCGCCCGGGTCCACCTATGGCTGGGGCGTTGTGTATTGGGACGACCTGCTCGACATTCTGTATAGAAATGACCTCGACAGCGCCCAGGCGGTACGTGCCGGGTCGGTCCTATGGCGTGAACAGGCAATCCATGTGCGCGACGACCAGACCGCACATTTCGGGGGCTACGGGTTCAGCATGGGGCGCGCGGCATTGCTCGACGTACTTTCCCGACGGGCGAGCGAACTGGGCGTCGATGTCCAGCACGGGCAAGAGGTCCGCGATCTGTCCGGCTTCGACGGCACCGATCTCATCGTCGCCTCCGACGGCGCGAACAGCCAGGTACGGCAGCTGGGTAATCATCGCTTCGGCACCTCCGTCACATTCGGTGAGAATCGATATATCTGGCTCGGTACGGACAAGGTCTTCACCCGATTTACCTTCGCCTTCGAACACACCTCGGCCGGTTGGATCTGGTTCCATGCCTACCCGTCGGTTGCCGAGAAAATCAGCACCTGCATCGTTGAGTGCCAACCGCGGACTTGGCATGGACTGGGATTCGATTCCCTGGACAACCTGGAGAACTCGAGCGTTCTGGAGAACATATTCACGCGCCATCTCGACGGTCACTCGTTGATCAGCAAGACACGGGGCGAGTTCGCAAGGTGGAGCCGCTTTCCCGAGGTAACCAACAAGACCTGGTATCACGACAACGTGGTGCTGCTCGGCGATGCAGCGCACACGACGCACTTCACCATCGGTTCGGGCACCCGGTTGGCAATCGTCGACGCCGTCGTGCTCGCACAGAACCTGTACGAGCATGCCGAGGTCGCCGATGCGCTGGAGAACTACGATGCGCAGCGGCGCGCTGCGCTGCGCCCGATACAGGCCGCCGCCCGTACCAGCATGATCTGGTTCGAACACGCCGACCGGTATCTCGACCGCAGCGCCGTGCAGTTCGCCTATGCGATGGCGGCTCGGCACGGGCTACAAATGCCGTGGCGATATCAGCAACACCTGCTCACACAGGTACCCACCGTGCGCAAGATCCGGCGTGCCATCGACTCCGGACATCGGTGGTGGCGGGCTGCCCGACGGGGGGAACTCGCGATGGCACCGCCGGTGCGCTGGTAAAGGTGTTCGGCCAACTTCACCAGGCTGCCGGGCTGTGCCGGTGCAGCACCACCATGCCCTCCAGGCGGCGACCAGGGCGCCATGTCTCGCGTTTTTCGCAGGTGCTCGGACCAGCGCGATCGCTGCCTATTGGCCGCCGGCGGCGCCGACTGCCCGGCATAGCGGCAGAGGCGTGGATCCGTGCTTATAAGCTATAGGAATTCCGTCTGCACGCGAAGGTCGCGACGACGCACTGCGGGCAGGAAGTAGTCGCTGAGATTGTCGGGGCCCGGGCCATCCCCTCCAAATAACGCCAGGGGTAGCATCACAGAAAAATACAAAGTCATAAACCAGACTTTTGTCAGTCTGCCATATGACGGAAACAAACCGTCGCCGGGCTGAATCACGCAGAGACCGAACAGCGCTTTCCCGACCGTCGTGTGAAATACTCCTTGCAGTATGACTCGATTAACAAAGGAAGTTGTCAACCACGCGCCAAGCGCAACGGCTCCGGCAAGCGGTATCACACCTTTACCGAAAATGACGACTGCAGCGGCAGTTCCGAAATGCAATAACCAGTCGAACGCGAATGCACAGACTCGACGCAATGTACGAGGTGATGGGTAACGGCGATCATCTTTACCGCCGAATCGTGCCAGGCCGGCTTCCCTGACATCCATACGCTTGGGTTCCGATATATCACCTCTATAATAAGCGTATCGCAGATTTGCTCCCCCCGGTGTCGAGAGGACTCCACGTTTGCGCGGATCGCCTGCGAACCACACTATCGAAGACCCGTTATCGACTACCTCTCCTATTTGATGAACCCAACTGCTGACGATCAATTGTGAGATCCGAGTGTCGTTGACATCTTTCAACTCGACCCACTCGTACCGGCCGTTGGTGACGTGGCCGACTCGATACTCCAGCCAAGGGTGCCGCAGCAATATCTGCCTTGTCCGTCTCCTGATCCATACCATGCATCCGCCGATAACCCCTGTGCAGAACAGGATTATCGACAATATGCTCCCGAGAGCGGACAGGCGGTGGGCCAAATGGCTGTGGCCAGGATCGCCCAAACTGATGAAGATTACCGATGCTGGAATGCTGGCGACCCCCGCGGCCAGAGCCATCCACGGCAACAGCGCGCCCTTTCGCAATTCGGCGCGTGTCGCTGGCCAAGATGCGGCCGACGATGATGTTTCCACGATGAAAGACCTCACAAGTCCAGCGACGAGGGGCGGGGCGTCGACCGACTATGCGCCCGGAATTCGATCGACTGCGCCATATCGACCATCATCTTTCGGAATTCCGGACCATAGTCGACTGATGCGGTCGATAATTCGACAGCAGCAAGTGCTGACCCGTCATTCGACGGCACTACCGCTTCGAGTTGGTAGGTGGCCGTTGTGTTACTCAAGTACGGTCTCCCGGGAAGTTCCGGCGTTGGGAGCTCTGTGACTCGTTCAGCGAACATCATTGGCCGACCCCCTACATCTACCATTTCGATATCATATGTTTCCCCGGATTCGGCCCTGGACTCGACCAGATTCGTCAAGGCCAACCGTGGGTTGATCGTCTCTCCGCCGGTTTCATAAACGCAGACGGTGATGCATGACGTGATCAGGTTTCCGTCTGATGTCAGGTGCCGACCTATGCCGCAGTACCTCGCATCCCTGTGTGCCAGCTCGGCGAAGAGCGTTGCCGCAGTGGGTAAGATAGCCTGAGCCATGGATTTCATGGTCGACGCCTGCATTTCTCCAACGATCTCCCGAGCAACGCCGATCCGACTCTCGATATCGGTCAGAGGCATTTCCATGAAGCCATGCGGAATCCAGATGTCTACCATTATCTCAGCCATTTCCACTGTTCCCAATATTGAAGAGGCCGAGCCCTGCCTTCCCTGCGCGTGAGAACAGTTCGATGCCAGCCGCCGAGGTTCCCGCCTCGAACTTGCCGGCTTGGCCGAAGTCCTCGAAGAAGCTAGTGAAGTCACTCATGGATCGGGTCACCGCCGACGGCATCAGCGGAACCTTGTCGACAACATTCGGAACACCATCGATAATTTTCGTTGCTATTCCCGGCGCCTGCGCTCCCTCTGTGAATGCCCGTACTGCAGGCGCGAGTTCTCCGAGTTCGGTAAATGCTTTCACGCCCTTTACCGCGCCTCCAACTCCAGGTATCACACCTAGGCTGTCAAGACCCACCGTCATCCCTATCTTCTTCAGTGCATCACCATTGAAATCCCTAGAAAAGACATCCTTGAACGCGTCACGGACTTCGGGGTCGAAAGCATCCGTTGCGAGGACACCTAGACCGGCGACGAGCGCGATGCCTGCGAAGATCGCGTCGGCGGGCGGTGGTGTCACCAGCGCGAGCAGGCCGGTAACCGCAGTTATTCCTGCCAAGACATCGTGGATCTGCTGTCGGTGATCGCTGATCCACTGGCCGACACCTTTTATCGCATCGGTGATGCGATCCCAGATGCTCTTGTCCGGTGGGCTGGGCGCGAAATCCTTTGCGGCCGCATCCAGTTCACCGGCGATCCGCCGGGCTGTGCTGTCGTGTGCGCTTTCGAGATCTCGCGCACGGCGGATGATCGAATCGACGTTCCCTTCCCAGGTGTCAACTGCTGCGACGGCGGCATTGACCTGCGCGGTGGCGGCGTTGAGGCGGGTCTGGGCGGCCTGCAACTCAACCGGATCGGTGAAGGTCATGCTGCCCAGACCCAGGTCTGTGTTCGACCGAGCTTGTTGCAACGTTTGCAGTGCACTGTTGTACTGCCCTTTGGCCTCGGCGGCTTCGGCTTCCAATGCCTTGGCGGTGTCCTGGAAGCCCACCAGGTCCGTGTGCCATTCGGCGAGCAGGCCGACGGCCTTTTCGAGCGAGTTCTGTGCGTAGCCGAGGTCTTGGGCAAGCGTGGCATCGAAGTTGGCACGGAAAGCGTCGCCGCCCTCACCCTGCCAGACGTTCTCGTTGCTGTTGCGCAGACTGTTCAACAGCTGGTTGGTTTCCTTGACCGCGTCCGCGGCTGTGCTGATCTGCCCGTGCAGCCCTGCGACGTCGTCAGGCGCGCCCGGAACCGGGTTGAAACCGATGTAGGGGTACGGGTTCTGGCTCATGCTGTGGCCGAGGGGCTCGGCTGTCCGTCAACGGCGCTCGTGGCTTGCTCGACCACCTTGGCGAATGCCTGATCGGTCTGTTGATACGCATCGAGGCACTGCGCGACGCCGTCCGCGGTTGCCTTGGCGGACTCGCCGATCCGCTCGATGCCGAATCTCCATCGTCGTTGGAAGCTGTCGGCGGCATCGTTGAGAGTCTTGGTCCCGATGTCGCCGTGGCTGCCGTCCTTCATCGCGTTCATCGCATCGTTGAGAACCTGCTCGGCGCCGCGTAGAGACTGAACTGTCTTGCTCAACACATCGATGTCCACCTGCAGAAACCCGGCCAAGTCAACACTCTCCTTCACGCAAAGTCATCTCCATGCCGGCCCAAAGATCTCGCTCGCCGGTCCTTGCGGGCGGTTCACGGTTGGGGAACCGAGTTCCAGTCGGGTTAGGCACTTGTATCAGTACTGGACGCACCGCCTTCCGAAACGGTTCCATCGAGTGAACATTTTGTGCCAGTGCTCAATCCGGGTTTGGTACGCGGCCCCCGTAACGCCGGGCTACGAGTGGTCTTCCTCCGCCTCGCGGATGCGTTGGGCGACGTGGTTGATCCAGGTGGTGAAATGTGAGGTCAGCTCGGGTGGACGGTGGTCAACGGATGGGGTGAGTCTGTTGACGTGTGCGGTCGCCGCGACCACGACGGGCGGCCAGGACACCCTGGCCCGACTTCCACTTCGGCCGCCCGCCATGACAATCCGCGAGCGTCCAGGGGCGCACCCCGATCAGAGAGCCGGACCCGACCGTTCGCGACATCACCCCCACAGCGCCCCACCGAAAACCCCTCATTCATCCAGCGGCACGGACACCCGGAGCGGGCGGCGGCAATACTTCCGGTGCGTGAGACCACCAGCAGCACATCATGTCTCGATTCCGGACCGCACGAGCCAGCGGACCGGACACCCACCAACGGACCCGGTAATCCAACCCGACCCCAGCCGCCAGCGGACCCGATAGCCACCGGCCAGGTCCACGTGACACCGCGCGGTCAAGCTCGGCGGTTGAAACGGAACTTGCGGATGCTGAACCGTCCCCATCATGTCGAAGCGTTACCCGGCCCGAGGTTCGCGCGGCTGCGGGCGCTGCGATCGGCTCCGCCACCGGCTCCTTCATCGGTCCCGTGCCCACCCTTATCGGCGCCGTGATCGGCGGGATCGTCGGCTCGATCAACCCGGACGTCATCCCTCAGATGCTGCCTTGATCCCCTAGGGCACATCCCTTTTCGTCGAGTCCGAGCAGCGCACGCTACTCGGACTCGACTCGATCACCGCCCCTGCACTCACCTTGTGGTGCGGATAGACAACTGCGTTCCACTCCCACTAACGGTGAATCCGCTGTCTTCGTGGTTACTCGATGTGCTGAACGGTCTTGGGGAGCAGCTCACCGACGCTCAGCGGCAGATCTTGTCTGCGACATCGGCGGGCACGCCGATTTCGGTGCAGTGCAGCGCACTGCCGAGGTCCACAGGCTTCCAGCCTCCGTCGGCCGCTATGTAGTGGAACAAGACTTGGGCTCGGTTGACAGTATTGTTGTGGGTTCCCGTATGGGCCATCGCCCACTCACCCGCACAGTCGATTCGATCCTCGAGTTCGATCGGCGTCGCCAGCCGCGACTCGATGTCGGTGCCTCGCAACGCTTCGAGCAAAACGGCCTTGGTAACCGGACACACCGGCGGCGAACTCGCTGAACTAGGATCGATCACCTCCGTCGGGAAATCACGGTCCGGGGTCACGGTGCGATCGTCGGCGCCCAAGGTGAGAGTGACGATGGCCGGCCCACCCGAGGGACAGCAACTGGCGTCCTTACCCGTCAGCCAACGGTACTGGACCCCGACACTGCGATCGGACGAGCCGACCACCTGTGTATAAGCAGTCGACTTCTTGGTCGCGGTGCCCAGATAACCCGCGTGGTTGAACAGCATCACGTGCCAGGGTGAGCTAGCGGTGCCGCGCGGAGTCCCAGCGAGCACCCAAAGTATGGCGGGACAGGCGCCGACGGAGGCATCAGTGCCGCTGTCTGCGTAGAACCCGTCGCCACCGACCCCGGTACCGAGTGTGCCGAGCGCGGCTGTGACCACCGCCGACTCCAGATCGACACATCTGCCCTTTCCGGCAGTGGCAGGAGCATTGTCACCAGCAGGCTGCGTGGCACCTGGTGAGGGCTGAGTGACGGGAGGCTGAGCGGATCCCGGCACGGCAACGGTAGCGGAATTCGACACCGACGACCCCCCGGACGTCTGCGTCGTCACGCCGTCCTGACAGGCCGCCGCCAAGGTCACCGCCGCGGCCGCAACGATAATGCCGATGATCCTTTTCATCGAGAGTCCTTTCCCCTCTGTACTACCGAGCATTTCGTGTCCCGAATGAAGATCGTTGCGCCCCCGCTTTCATGGGCACGCCTGCCTGCGTCCCGCATTCGTCAACTGGCCGACGGCATCACCGAGGACGCCGAACCCAGGACGTACAGGATCGGATCGAGCAAAACCGCGTCGACCGAGTCAGCCACGGAGGGCGAATCGCGACGCGAGATCCGTTGTAGCTCAGTGCATCCTGCAATGCCGAGATACCGCTGATCCAACCGGCCATGGTGTGACTCGCAGTGATAGTGGCGGTGACTTCGCTTTCTCGGGTGGCACCGATGAGACCCGGTGCAGGTTCGTGGCCTGGGCCGCAACCGAGATCCAGTTTCGCCTCCCATGCCAGGATGCACGCGGTCGCGAACATCTATGCCGATGTGCGGCCGATCTTGGTTCAGGTCGGAGGTGGAACAAACCCTTCGTACGCGCCCGGCGGCGACCACCATGGCACCCTGCGGTGCTCCAGGCCTTGCGCGTTGGGTCCGCCGAAAATTGTTGGGCGCAACGACGCGCGGACTGATAGCGTGCCGAACACCGTGACACACTGCGAGGAGGTGAGACCCATGAACACAGCAGCAACGTGGGTGCTCCCACTCGCCGTCACGGTCGGGCGATTGACATAGGTGTCGCCGGGAGCGCCTGAACCACATGGCAATCCCGAAGGACAACACACCATGCATTTCACCTCGGAGACATCGGCGAACGGTGTCATCGAACGCAACTTCACTCTGGATGGCGTCACCGGCGTGCTCTTCTCGCCCGCCTCCGGCCCCGATGGCGCACCCCTGATCCTGAGCGGTCACACCGGTGGCCTGCACAAGCGAGCACCAGGGCTCGTGGCCAACGCCCACCACCTCGTGACCACGTGCGGGTTCACCGTCGCCGCCATCGATGCGCCCGGACACGGCGACCGACCGCGCGACGCTGAGGACGACGCCGCCCGCGCCGCATTCGCGCGGGCTCGGGAAACAGGAGAGCCGATGGGCCCGATCATTGTCGACTACAACACTTCTCTGGCGAAACGCGCCGTGCCGGAATGGCAGGCAACTATCGATGCTCTGCAGGCACTGCCCGAGATCGGCACCGCGGCACCGATCGGCTACGGCGGCATGACACTGGGCGTCTCGATCGGACTGATGCTCACCGCGGTCGAACCCCGCATCAGCGCAGCGTCATTCGGCCCGGTCTTCGTGTACGAGGCGCTGACCGAGGCAGCCAGGAAGATCACCATCCCTGTCGAGTTCGTGCTCGCGTGGGACGACGAGGGAATCGACCGCGAACCCGGCTTGGCGTTGTTCGATGCCTGCGCTTCCCGGGAAAAGGCGATGCACATCTATCCAGGTCCGCACAACCGCATGCGCGGATTCGAGGCGGACAGCCGAGCCAGGTTCTTCGCCAATCATCTAAACCGGGTCAGCACGCCGGTCTGATGTGACAGGTACCGGCGCCCGGCTTTGGGCTGGACGCCGATACCGGCTGTCACGTCCCATCTTTCGTTCGAGGCGATACACACGCTTATCTGTTCGGGTACCCACCCACGTGCCTGCGCTCGGCCTCATCAGCGCCATCTGACGGCGCGAGAACACCGCCAAGTCGGCGGCGCGCGAATCGGCCTGGCACACAACGTGGGCGGCCCGACTGCCGTCGCCGCGGTAACCATGCTGGCGGCACACGACCTCTGGAACTGACCCGACGGCGGCGGTCCGCGCTAGCGCCGGTAAGGATTGTCGAGGATGGTCGGGGTGCCGGCGACTTCTGATACGTGTCCCGGGTAGTCCGGTCCGGCCGTGTAGAAGCGTGCTCGGGTGCGACCGACGGGCTCGAGCACCCCGAGTGCAACGAGATCGCGCAGATCGCGTTGCGCCTGTTGCAGACTCAGGCCTTCGGCTTGTTCGTAGCGGGTCCGGCGAACCCGGCCCGACATCGCGACATCATGCAATGCGCTGACAACTCTTTCGTCCAGGTGGATACCCGCGACGTACTCCTCGAGCAGCGTCCATACCGTACCGGACCGGCCCCAGCGGGCGTGTACCGTTTGCGCCTGCTGGTGGTAGGCGGTGAGATTGAACCGAATCCATTCGGACACATCCTGATCCGGCTGATAGGTGCTGCCTCGTCGGCCGAGAACCTGGTAGTACTCCCATGTGTTACCAGGTCTGCCGAGCCATGCCTCGATGGACGAAAATTCCGGTGCGAGAACACCTTCCCGCGCGATCATCAGTGTTTGCAGTGATCGTGACATGCGTCCGTTGCCGTCGGCCCACGGATGGATGGAGACCAGATGTAGGTGCGCCATCGCCGCGCGCACCAGCGGGTGGGTGCCGTTGTCGCCGTTGAGCCAATCGACGAGTTCCTCCATCAAGGTCGGCAGGTGCTCGACGTCGGGGCCGGTATAGGCGGCGATACTGGGATCGCGGGCGTCGGTCACGTATACGGGGCCGCGGCGCCACCGCCCGGCCGGGCGGCGTTCGGTATGCCGATGCCCTTGCAGCATCCAGTGCAGAGCGTTCAGGAAGCCTTTGCTGTAGGCGAAATCGCCTTCGTCGTGGAGCGTCTGTATGTAGGTCATCATCCGCTCGTAGGCGAGCGTCTCGGCCCTGTTCTCCTCGGAGACCTCAACATCTCGCTCGCCTGCGATCAGATCCTCCACGTCGACGGTGGCGACTTTGAACCCTTCGATGGAATTCGATGCGGCGACGGCATCCGCGGTGAGGAACTTACGCAGGGCACCCGCCCATTTTCCGGGTTTGGCCTGGATTTCATGACGCAGTTCGTCGCGCATCCGGTCCACGTCGGCGAGGACGCGAACATCGGATGCGGTCAGAGCGGGCGTCGGGAACAGCACGACGCTACAATATAATGACGTAATCATTACGTCAACGTGCGGCGCGCAGGTGGGATGGAACTGGACGACCGGGTCAGCAACGTCCATGGTCAGTACAGGTTCGTGTTCAAGTCGCCTCTCCGCGCATTCAGACGAACGCTGATAGCTAGCGCTCGTCCAAAGACGGCAACATCGTTTCACTGATGATCAGCAGCACCGCGGCAGCGACCGGGATGGCGAGTAGCGCACCCACGATCCCGAGCAATGCGCCGCCGAGCAGAACCGACACCACCGTAACGATGGCGGGAACCCGGACCGTTCTGCCGATGATTCTGGGGACCAGTACGTAGTCCTCGAACATCCGCAGGATGATGAAGAAGCTGATGGTAGCCACTGTGACGGGCAGGGATACGGTGAGCGCGACGAGGGCCACGATGATCCCGGCGATGGTGGAGCCCACTACGGGGATCAAGTCGAGGACAGCGACCAGGACGGCCAGCAATAGCGGGTAGGGCACGTCGAAGATCAGCAGCCAAATGAAGGTCAATACCGCGGTTATCACCGAAATGACCAGATTCCCGAGGATGTAGCCGCCGACCTTCACGAAGATCTCATCGCCGATCAGAATCGCCCGCGGTCGGCGCGAGCGTGGAAACAGTCGATAGATCGAAGCGCGAACCTGCGCGAAATTGGCCAGGAAATAACCGGTCAGCACCGCGACGATCACCGTGCCGCTGACGATGCTGAATACGAGGCGGCCCGCGCCGAGGACACCCCCGGCCAGCTTCGAAGGATCGGAACCGAGCCCTTGCTGGACTCGGTCCTGGAGATGGAACCGAGTGTTGAGCGTGTCGATGAGTGGATATCGGTTAGCTAGATGGTCGACGTAGTCCGGAGCGTTGTGGACCAGCGCGCTGCCTTGGGTGACCAGCGGAGGTATGGCGGCCGCAAGAAACCCTGCCAGCAAGCCGATCGCGACCACGAATACCGCGGTCACTGCGGCCCATCGCGGAAACCAGGGCCGAACCAGCCACGACACAACAGGTTCGAGGCCTATTGCCAGGAACAGCGCGATGGTGATCAAGACCAGCACCTGACTCGCGGCGATCATCGCTTGAATCGCGCCGTAGGTCACCGCCACTCCCGCCGCGCCTGTCATGCCGACCATGAACGGCGACCGCGGATCGAATCGTCGCCCGGGCTCGCCCAGCGGGTTGCGCGTCGTCCGAGCCTGCTGCGCCGCCGCTTCCGCGGCGACGATCGGTCCGCCTTCGTCCGCAGTGTGGGGTTGCCCGACCAGGTCCCTGTGGCCCTGCTCCGCCTCGCCGGGAGTGCGGCGCTCCTCAGTTCGGCCTTGTTCGTCGTCCTCGTTCATCGTGTGATCGGACGACTTACGGGCTGGGTTGAGGGACGTTGCAGTTGGTGACCTTGGGGTTGACCCCCGCATAGTTCAAGGGCCCGGCGATGACCGTGACCGCGATCGTTCCCACGCTTGCACAGTTCTGCTCCCGATCGGTGAAGTAGCCACGTTGACCCGCCGCGACCACCCCGATGATCAGCCACACGAGTACCAGCAATGGCACTAAACGACCCATCACCCACCTCCTCCGGGCACCGGTCGCAAGCCACCGTGGTTCACCCGAACGGTGTCTCGCATTCGCTTCTGGCGGATCGAGTTCGTCCCGACCTAGTGCCCTCCGCGGATTGACGACCACGCCGTTTCGGCGCGGTCGACCAGTGACTTCCCCGGTGATACCAGTCGAAACAGGTCGGGCGATACGAAGTCGGCCGCACCGAGTTGGCAAGGATCTCGGCGGGTTTGATCTCGACGCTACTCGGCTACGACCGATCACCACGTTCGCACGACTGGCAGCGACCTGGATCAGGCGACTTCGCGGCGACTATCCGCGCCGATTGCCTGTTCCCGCAGCGTGTGCAGAGTCTTGGTGAGGATGCGGGAGACCTGCATCTGGGAGACGCCGAGACGCGCGGCGATCTGGCTTTGGGTCTTGGATTCGAAGAAACGCATGATCAGCACCCGACGTTGGAGGTCGGGAAGCGCAGCGATCAACGGACGCACCGACATCGCGTCTTCCAACAATCGGTAGCACGGCTCTACGGCGCCGAGGGTGTCGATGACCGAGAGGCGAGTGCCTTCGTCGTTATCGCCCACCCCGATGTCGAGCGAGTTGGTCTGGTAGGCATTGGCCGCGACCAGCGCCTGAGTGACCTCACCGAGTTCGAGGTCGAGTTCAGCGGCGATCTCCCGCGCGGTCGGCATTCGACTGAGCCGCTGCGCCAGGCTCTCCACGGTCGGCCGAATCAGCGCTTGCAGTTCTTTTGCCCGGCGCGGAACACGCAGCGCCCAGGTGTGGTCGCGGAAGTGGCGCCGCACCTCGCCCATGACAGTCGGCACCGCGAACGACAGGAATGAACAGCCTCGCGTGATGTCGAAACGGTCCACCGCCTGCACCAGCCCTAGCCGAGCGATCTGCTGCAAATCGTCGAATTCCGTGCCGCGGCCGGCGAACTTGCGAGCGATGTGGTCGGCCAAGGGTAGACACCGACGCACGATCTCCTCACGCACGACCTGCCGATGAGAGTCGCCAGGCTCCAAGGCAGCCAGCTTCTCGAACCATGGCTCGATGTCGTCGTAGCTGTCCCCGGCACCGGTGGCGTGTCGGGATCCTTCGTTGCGAACTGTCGTTCTACTCATCCGAGATTTCCCCTCACTTCACATGAAGTTCGATGTCAGTGGGGTACCACCTTTGTCGTAATCGAAACGTGATCAAAGGGCGTCAACCGCCCCACAACGCAGTCACTCACCTGTTCGCGCTCATCTTCCCGAGCCCGAACAGTCGGCGAAACCTCGACATCAGGGTTGTGCGATGGGTTATTCGGGCTCAGCCCCCTGACGCGTCCCACCTGACTTCGAGTCCGGATCTATTTTGTCCGCGCGCTCCCACTCCTTATCCAGGTCGGTTCGCGAATCCTCCGCCGCGCTGCGATGCACGTGCGCCTGCTGGGCAAGCCGCTCGGCCTGCGCCGCCTTGGCCTCGCCCTCCGCCTTGACCACCCGGGCCTTGGCGGCAGTCTCCTGCGCCAGCGCCTCCCGTTGACCGACCTCGAATTCCTGTTCCGCCGCCCGGTCACGGATGCCCGCGGCTTCGACCCGATGGTGTTCGCGACGTTTGCGCATCAACACCCATACAGCCACAAGCAAAATGACCACAGCCGCGACGACGATGATCACGATCACAATGGTGGTGCTCATCTTTCGACTCCTCGCACCCTCCCCCCTCTACCCTAACGCCACTCGACCACCCCCGAACTGGGAAAATGAGCGACCAGACGCCCCGCCGACCCGGCCCGGACCTACCGCCGGCAGGGAAGGCGGCGTTACGCTGGCAGCGCCTTTCACCACCACGGATATGGGGGCGAGCGCCATGCCTGACAACAATCCGTCCTCGACGTCTTCCAGCGCACCGCCGTCCGCGTCGAACGACAAGGTGTCCTCCAGGACAGGCCGGCTGGCCCAGAACAGCATCTTCGAACGCCTCGCCCGCACCGGCTTCGTCGTGAGTGGCATCGTGCACCTGATCATCGGCTACATCGCCATCCGGATCGCTTTCGGTGGCCCAGCTGGCTCCGCCGACCAATCCGGGGCCATGGCGGAACTGGCCGCCAAGCCAGGCGGCCTGCTCGCCCTGTGGGTGGGCGTCGTCGCGTTTGCACTGATGGCACTGTGGCGGCTCGCCGAAGCGGCACTCGGCAGCGCGTCCAAACCCCAGCCCGACAGCAAGAAATCCGAAACGTTCGATCGCGTCAAGGCGTTCTCCCTGGCAGTCGTCTACTTCGCATTCGCGGTGTCCGCGTTCGGATTCGCACGCGGCAGCGGCAAGTCCAGCAGCGCACAGAGTGCAGGCTTCACCGCCCGCCTGATGCAAACCACCGCCGGCACGATCGCCCTCATTGCGATCGCGCTGATCATCATCGCGATCGGCGGCTACCACATCTACAAAGGAGTGAGCCAGAACTTCCTCGAAGACCTCGAGGGCACGACCAGCGACCTGGTACGCCGGCTGGGCACCGTCGGATACATCGCGAAAGGGCTGGCCATCGCCGCCATCGGATTGCTGGTGATACTTGCCGTCAACCGATCCGAGCCCGACAAAGCCACCGGACTCGACGGCGCCCTCAAAACTCTCGGGGCCCAACCCTACGGGGCAGCGCTGCTCATCGCGGCCGGCTTGGGCATCATCACCTACGGCCTCTACAGCTTCGTCATGGCCCGACAAACCAAGATGTAGTCGGGCACAGCCCCCGAGCAACCGCAGCCAGTCCGATCTCGAGGCAGCTGTCGATCAGTTCTACCCATCGCCGTCTCACCTCGGTTGCAGTCCGGCGCCAGCCAGGTTCCGGCCCAGCCAAGTTCCGGCCCCAGCCAAGTTCCGGCCCCAGTCAAGTTCGCTTCCGGCAGGTTCGGTGGACGCGACCGCGTCGGATTGCTGTCTAGTAACTTGCAAGCTGTTGACGGAGGCGTAGCCGGTGGACATATCGGCCTAACCTTGATGTTGTCCCCTCCACTTGGGATAAACTCCCATTAGCTCGCTGGTGTCCATATCGTGAACACGACGGAGTGATGATGAACATTTCCGACGGCGTGGTGGACGTGATCGCTCGGACGGCCGATGCGACGACGGCGGCGGCCGGGGCCGTGGGCGGCGCTGCTGTCGAGGGCGTGATCGGCGGTATCCGAGGTGCTGCGGTCGGCGTGAAGAACGGGTTGGGCAGCGGCAGCCACTCGGCACCAGCGGCAGTGTTGACGTTGGCGGCGATCGGTGCCACGGGGCTGGTGGACTGGCCGGTGCTGCTGGGCGTCGGCGGCGCTGCCCTGGTGGTCCATCATCTCGGGCAGCGATCGGGTCGACTGCAGGCGCCCGCCGACGGCGATCGCGCCGAACAGACCTCGGGCCGCACACAGAAGGCGAACACACAGCCCACCACTACAACGAAGGCGACCCCCGCGTCCAAGAACGCGGCCCAGGCGCGACGCTCGCCGAGCAAGCGTTAGTCCGCGACGTGGACCTGGGCCTACTGTTACGGACCGCGTCGTCACTGCCCCCGCGCGCCGTCGGCTCGGGTGTGCGGGCGGCCGCGGGCGCCGCCGCCGCGAGTGTGGAGCTTGTCACCGTGCCGGTGCGCACGATGCTCGATCGCCGGCTGGTCGAGGCTGTCACCGAGGCTGCGTCGGAACTGCTCGGTGGTAGACCGGCCCGGCGACGTTGGTGCGGCAAGCGCCGCTGCTGGATCGAAGTGCGTGGCCTGGGCGGACGCGAGCCGCGCGACGAGCTGGGTCCCGCGGTGCTCGCCGCAGTGCGTTCGCATCGGGGCGTGATCTCGGTGGCGCTCAATTATCCGCTGTCGCGGGTCATCGCCGAGGTGGACGACCCGACTGTCGTCGACGAGCTGTGCGCAGTGGTGGCCGCTGCCGAACGCCGGCATCAGTCCGGTTCGGGTCTCCGGCCGGTTGACCTGCCCGCCGACGGTATCGTGCTGGCCGACAGCGTGGTTTCGGCGGCGGTGAACGCCGTGAGTCTGGGTGTAGCGTTGGCCGGCCGAGTGGGCGGTTGGCGGCGGTTGCCAGCAGGCCTCAACGCCGTTGTCGCGCTCGTCGATTACCAGCCGCGGCTGCGTCGCGCGGTCGAACAGCGCCTCGGCACCAGCGCCGCTGATAGCGTGATCGCGCTCGCCGCGGCCGCCGCGGCCGCCGTCACCCAGCAACCGGCGTCACTGGGCGTCGAGGTGTTCATCCATATTGCGAGAGCCGCCGAGACCCGCGCCGCGGCCACGCTCTGGCAACGCCGCGAGCCCCGTCTCGCGGCGCACGCGGGATGCGTCGACAGTGTCCGCTCCGGAGACCGACCGACACCGCTGCCGCCTGGACCGGTCGAGCGCCACGCAGACCGCAGTGCGGCAGCGCAAGCGGCCGCCGCACCAGCGATCGGCATTATCACGGCCGACCTCGACGCCGCCGCCAGCGCCGTCACCGTCGCCGCGCCGAAAGCGGCTCGCACCAGCCGGGAGTCGTTCGCCGCGACACTCGCCCGCGGCCTGGCCGACCGGTACGGTGTGCTGTCCTTGCGGCCACGGATGTTCCGACGCCTGGACCGGGTCGATGCGGTGGTGGTCGATCCTCGCGTGTTGTGCTGCGAGGAACTGCGGGTGGCCCGCATCCGCGATGTGCCCGAACACGAGCGGGCGGTGGCGTGGCAGTGGGCACAGGATCGATTGGACCGTGGCACATGGCAGCCCGGGTGGCACCCGGTCCCGCGGCCGCTGTCCGGCAATGGCGGAGGCGGCGCGGTGCTCGTGCGATTCGCGCATCATCCGCTGGCTTCGGCGGTGCTGCGCGAAGCGCGCCGCAGCGGTGCGGAGGCGGTGTCGGTCGACGTCGATATGCTCGATGACCTGCGGTCGTCGTTCGACGATCTCGATCCGGTGCCCGGATCCCTCGATGAAGCGCTCGCCGAGGCAGTGCACCGGCTGCAGCGGGAGGGCCGCACGGTGGCAGTGGTGTCGAGCGCCGCGGCCCAGGCACTGGCCGACGCCGACGTCGCGATCGGTGTCACCGCGGGCGGGCCGCCGCCGTGGCACGCGGATGTGCTCGTCGACAACCTGCAGGACGTGTGGCGGATCTTGCACGCGCTGCCCGTGGCCCGTCAAGCCAGCGAGCGCGGCGTCGAAATCGCCGCCGGCGCTTCCCTACTGGGTGCATTGCTGATGATTCCCGGGGTCCGGGGCCGCGGCTCGGGCCCGGTCAGCGCCGGCGCCGCCGCTGGCGCATGGACGGGATACCGGCTTGCCCGCGCAGCGCTCGAAAGCCCACCGCCGCCTACCGCGAGCGTGCACGAATGGCACGCCATGTCCGTCGAACACGTGCGTCGTGTGCTGGCGCCGCAGGCAGCCGAAGCGGACAAGCGGGCGGAGTCGGCGGCTGCGACCTATCCCGCGCAGTCGGTCATCGCGCCGGTGCGCCGAGCGATCGGGGATTTCGCCGGCGCGATGCGCGCGGAGCTGTCCGACCCGTTGGTCCCGGTGCTAGCGGTGGGTTCCGCGGCCAGCGCGGTGCTGGGTTCGCCCATCGACGCGATCCTGGTCGGGTCGGTGCTCGCCGGAAACGCGGCCCTGGCCGCGACTCAGCGGATTCGCGCCGAACGGTTGCTGCGGCGACTGCTGGCCGCCCAAGCCCCACCGGCTCGCAAGCTGGTCGACGCCGACCGCTACGCGATGGTCGACGCCACCGACTTGCGCCCCGGTGACGTCATCGAGGTACGGCCCGGTGAAGTCGTGCCTGCCGACGCGCGGCTCACCCACGCGCTCGACGTAGAAGTCGACGAGTCGTCGTTGACCGGGGAATCGCTGCCGGTGCCCAAGCAGATCGACGCCACACCGGCCGCGCCCGTCGCCGAACGAGCCTGCATGCTCTACGCCACCACGACGGTGGTGGCGGGCACCGCGGTCGCGATCGTCACCGATGTCGGCGAACAGACCCGAGCACATCGTGCCACCGCCCCCGCACACGAAGACAGTCCCGCTGTCGGCCTGCAGACGCAACTGAAAGATCTGACGAACAAGGCGTGGCCGTTCAGCCTTGTCGGCGGCGGATTGGTCACCGCGCTCGGGCTGTTGCGGCGCACGGGTCTGCGCCAGGCGGTCAGCAGCGGTGTCGCCGTCGGCGTGGCCGCGGTCCCGGAGGGGTTGCCGCTGGTCGCGACGCTGGCGCAGCAGGCCTCAGCGCGGCGACTGACCCACGCGGGCGCGCTGGTGCGAAGTCCGCGATCGGTCGAGGCCCTCGGCCGTGTCGACATGGTGTGCTTCGACAAGACCGGGACGCTCAGCGAGAACCGACTCCGGGTGACCAGGGTGTGTGCCGCTTCCGGTTTGTCCGCCGACGATGTGCTCATCCACGCCTTGCGGGCCACCCCGCTCGCCAACGGTGAACCGCACGAACACGCCACCGACCGCGCGGTCGCCGACGCCGGGCGACACCTGAACCACGGCGAGCCGGCGGCGCATCTGCCGTTCCGGTCCGGTCGCGCGTTCTCGGTGTCCGTGCACGATACGCAGTTGTCGATCAAGGGAGCGCCGGAGGTGGTGCTCGCCGCGTGCGTCGATACCGACGAGGCGGCACAGCGGCAGGTGCGCGAGATGGCCGCCGAGGGGCTGCGGGTGATCGCCGTCGCCACCCGGGAGCTTTCGGCGACGCAGGCCCGCTCGGTTCGTGACGACGCCGATGCCTTCGCCGAATTGTGCGGCAACGGACTGCGGTTCGCCGGGTTACTGGGCATATCGGACACACCGCGCGCGGACGCGACCGAGGTGCTGGCCGAGCTGGCCGACCGCGGCATCGGGGTGCGGCTGATCACCGGCGACCACCCCGTGACGGCCACCGCGATCGCGGCCGAAGTGGGCATGCCCATCGACGATGATCAGGTGATCAGTGGGCCCGAATGGGAGGCGCTGTCCCGGCACGAACAACAGCGGGCGGTGCACAGTCGGCGAGTGTTCGCCCGGATGTCACCCGAGCACAAGGTGCAGATCGTCGAGACGATCCAGCGGCTGGGTCACGTGTGCGCCATGGTCGGCGACGGCTCCAACGACGCGGCCGCCATCCGCACCGCAACCGTCGGTATCGGCGTGGCCGCACGCGGCAGTGACCCCGCCCGCACCGCGGCGGATGTCATGCTGCTCGACGGGCGAATCCGTGCACTGCTGGACGCCCTCGACGAAGGCCGACAACTGTGGCGGCGCGTGCAGTCGGCGGTGGCCGTATTACTCGGCGGCAACGCCGGCGAGGTGGCTTTCGCGATCGCCGGCACTGCCCTCACCGGCCGGGCACCGCTGAACACCCGCCAATTGCTGCTGGTCAACATCCTCACCGACGCGCTGCCCGCCGCTGCACTCGCGGTCAGCCCGCCCAGCGCCGAATCGCGGTACACCGGCCGCGGACCCGACCGAGCCGCATTGTGGCGGACGATAGCGGTGCGGGGCGCGACGACCGCCTCCGCCGCCATGGTCGCCTGGGTGCGGGCGAAATTCACCGGCCGAAGACGGCGCGCCTCGACGGTCGCGTTGGTGGCATTGGTCGCCACACAGTTGGGACAGACGCTCATCGACTCCCACAGCCCGCTGGTCGTCGCCACCGCAGCCGGCTCCCTGCTGGCCCTCGCCGCGCTGATCAGCACCCCAGGAATCAGCCAACTACTCGGCAGCACACCCCTGGGGCCGATCGGCTGGTGGCAGGCGCTGTCCACCGCCGCCGTCGCCACCGTCATCGCGGCCATCGCTGCCCGACTGTTCACCACGGGCGGGCACCGGGGGGATAATCAGTCGAGGATCTCGATGACCCCCAGACGCCACAGCACCGCGTACAACTCGCGCAACGGCACTGCCAGCACCTGCGTCAACGCGCCTGTCAAAGGATCTGAGCCAACGCCCACACCAGTACTCATCACACTGGACACCATGCGGATGCCAGGAGTCGAATACTCGAACACACCATGACCGGGAGGCAACACATGGCCGAAAAATCACCAACCGGCCACCGAGACGCCGTCGACCGGGTGCTTTCCGCACAAGGTTTCGCGGTGGATCTGCCGATGCTTGGCCGTGTCCGCATCCCCCGGCCCGAGCAGTTGGCGTACTACGGTGCTCTCGGCGCCCTGGCCGCCGCGGAGATCATCGAATGGCCCGTCGTAGTTGTCCTCGCGGCTGGGCACTGGCTGGTGCAGAATCAGCACAACCGCGTCGCCCACCAGATCGGCGAAGCGCTCGAAGACGCGTAGACCAGCGCATCAGTCAGACCTCTCCCACACGCACTGCCTGCGACAACGACAACCTCGGTGCACGAATCATCGAATACCGCGGCGACGAACTGGGATCGGTCGAACCGAACGGCGGATTGCTCGATCCCGCCAGGAGTACGTCGACTTCGTTGTCAGCGCGCTCCGCACGTCCCCGTGGGCGTGTACTGACAGGGGTTCTCGGTGCGACCCCGGTACTGATCGTGGCCACCGCTGTTGGAGCGCACTCCGGAACCGTAACCGCTGTTGAGCTGACCGTGGTCAGTGCTGTTAGGGCGTGTCCCCGATCCGTAGCCGTGACCGCCTCCGGGACTGTGCGAGTCCCGAGGCCCGGCCGTGGCCGCGAAAAGGTGCGGCGAGGCGACCGTCAGCATCACCAACGCGATGGCGAACAGCGTCGCGACAACCACACGACGCACCGTCCAGAACTTCGTCGCGATCTCCATCAGCTTCTTCCCCTCAATTAACGTACCGCTATATAACGACACATTAATCGATGGTACGTCGTAAAGGAAGGCGTCCTTCCGGATTTGTGCACAACTAAGACGGTCACGCTCGGTCGTGACAGTCAGGTCATGCGGGCGCAGAGCGAGCCGTGTCCGACGTGACGGGACGGAGTTGGACGCAGCATTCGCCGGCTTTCGGTGCCAGCTCCGCGGTCACGGTGTCGGCCCGCAGGCCGGTGAGCACGCCGGTGAGATAGGCGTGGTTGAGTCCACACACCAGTTCGGGCGCCTGCGCGGCCAAGGGATGGAACGGGCAATTGCGAAGCCGGATGCAGTTCGGCGCGGCGCGGGCGGGTTCGAATCCGTGCTCAGCGAGCAACCCGTGGAGCAGGGTGAGGGCGCGTTCCGCACCGAGCCGACCGGGCCGCAACCGCTCCCGCATGGCCGCTCCGATGCCCACACCACGCTCGACGGCCACCCGTTGCGCCGCGGCTCGAGCGGTCTCGTCGGAAGTCTCGGTGAGTACCGCGCCGATCAGGATGTCGGCCAGTACCTCGTGGCGGCGCTCGGGGATATTCACCCGGACCTCAGTATCGGTCGGCTCGTACACCTTCGGTGCCCGCCCGACCCGCCGGACCCCGTCGACTTGTTCGTAACGGGCCTGCAGCAGTCCGGCGTCGACGAGCTTATCGAGGTGGAATGCGGCCAGCTTCCGTGAGATTCCGACCTCCTCGGCGGCTTCGTCGCGGGTGACCGGGCGCCCGGCAGCGCGGATGAACCAGTACATGCCTCGGCGCAGCTCGTCCTCCAGCGCGGCCACCGCGCCGATCGCCGATTCACTGGTCACACGACCACAATAACGCCGACCGGTGTTGGCCGAAACATGCTGGGTACCCGACCGGCGAGGTAACTTGACCGATCCAAGCAATTACACCAATAATCTTTGGTGTAACTAGTCAGGAGGCATCATGGGTATCGCAGCACTAATCCTCTGGCTGCTCACCGCCGTAGGTGGGTTCGTCCTACTCGGCACCTGGATCGCCAAAGGCGGTGCACGCCAACCGAGTGCCAGCCACCTTCCCGTACCGGTCTTATTCGGACATTTCGCGCTCGCCGTCGCCGGGCTGGTCGTGTGGATCGTCTACCTCGTCCTCGACAACGACGCCCTTGCCTGGATCGCATTCGCACTGCTGATCCCGGTGGCACTGCTGGGATTCGTCATGCTGCTGCGTTGGCTGCCCGTCTACCGCGCACGCACCGAAACCGCAGCGACCGCAAACCCCGAACCGGCCGAGAAACACTTCCCGGTGGCCGTCGTCGGCGGCCACGGCGTCCTTGCCGTCACCACCGTGGTCCTTGTATTGCTGACCGCGCTCGGCGTCGGTGGGAGCTGATCATCGTGTCCCATCCCGCGCTGCGAGTAGTCCACGACCCCGCCAGCACCATCGACTTGGCCGCCGCCGAGCTCGCCGCCCGGAACTTCCTGACAGCGCTCGGCGTCGGCCTCGACGACGAACACCTGCACGCCACCCCCGGTCGGATGGCCCGCGCCTACGCCGAACTGTTCACCCCACGCCCGTTCGATCTGACCACCTTCCCCAACGACGAAGGCTATGACGAACTGGTGCTCGCCCGCCGCATCCCGCTGCGGTCGGTCTGCGAACACCACCTGTTACCTTTCGTCGGCGTCGCACACGTCGGCTACCTCCCTGGTGACCGCATCCTCGGGCTGTCCAAACTCGCCCGCATCGTCGAGCATTTCTCCCGCCGCCCCCAAGTCCAGGAACGACTCACCAAGCAGATCGCCGACTGGCTCGCCGAACAGCTTCAGCCCAAAGGCGTCGGCGTTGTCATCGAAGCCGAACACACCTGCATGACCCTGCGCGGCGTACAAGCAGCCGGAACCACCACCGTCACCTCCACCCTCCTCGGCTCCCTCCGCGAAGACGCCCGCTCCCGCCAGGAGTTCCTCTCCCTCACCGGCATCACCCCCTGACTGGTCCGGAGACCTCGTCGGACCGAAGTGCAGGTCTATTCCGCCGTGGCCGAGCCCATGTCTGCGCAGCACCCATTACCGTTGCGGGGAAGCGTGACCCATCCTGGGAAGGCATGCATGTCGAGAACGATCCTGTACCCATCAGACGAGTTGATCCGAACCGTGACCGCCACCCTGCTCGGAGCCAACGAGCAGTGGGACTCGACTCCCCTGTTTTTCGGCCTCACCCTGGCGGGGCCGGATCAGATCGGCGTACTGACACAGCCGACGTCCGCTGACCCGCCGTTCCAGGATTTGGCGACGCTGGTGTTCTCGCAGGCGCCCCGACAGACGCTGTGGGGGTTCGGATTTCACTCGGAAGCGGTCCTGATGCGGACCGCCGACGCGCGGGGCAACCTCTGGACGGCATCCCGGGGCGACCCAGGAGCCGATGTCGTGGAAACGTTCCGGTCGGCCGAAAACGGTGTACCGGACGATCCGATCGATCGAGAGCTGTGGGTTGCCGCGGTTGCACTGGCAGCGCTGTGACGCCTTCGACTTCGGAACCGGTCAGGCCAGCACGGACCCCAGCACCGTCGGACCCCAGCACTGTCGGACCCGAGCCCGGCCTGGTCGGATGTCAGGCTTGCAAGCCCTGAACCGGCTTGTGCGTGTGGGCTTCGATATCCGTAATCGCCGCGTGCAGCAGTTGGTGGGCCAGATCTTGCAGTGCACGGGCACAAGCGAGCTCATCACCGATGGCAGGAATGTTCTCGTCGGCGGGATTGGTGTGAGCTGACCCGGCGGCGACCAACGGCTCATCTCCGCGGCCGATCAGCTGGGCTTTTACTTTGGTCAGGCGGTCGAGTTCTTCGATGGCGATGGCGATGTTCCAAGTTTTCGACGGCATTCGCACTGCCCTCCAGATCAGTAGGGACTGTGTCGCTTCACCTCCAATATCGCACCACCATGCTCGCGCACACCATGCTCGGTTCGGCGAATTCGGCGACCATGCGCTCGTATCGGGGCGATACCCTTAGGCAGGGAGGTTTGGCGGAAAGGAAATAATGTCGGGCAACTGCGACATGGACCGCATCACGCGTAGCCGCCAGCTGATCGTCCGGCGCTGATCTCCGAGCGACCGATGTACGAGCCGACCGATCTGGTCGATCCAGCTGCGCGAACCCGCACAGCGCTTGCCGCTGCGGTGGCGCGGTTTTCCAAGGCTTGGGCGTCCGAGTCCCCACCAGACCTGGCGGCGTACCTGCCGCGTGCGCAGGCTGAGCGGCGCACGGTACTGATCGAACTGATCAAGATCGATCTCGAATACCGCTGGCTTCGTTATGACTTTCCCAAACGACTGATCGAATATCGTGCGGAATTCGCAGAGCTGCAAGGTGGTCCGCTTCCGGCCGAGCTGGTCTACGAGGAGTTCCACGCCCTGCGCCGCGGTTCACACGCAGTCGATGCGGCCGGCATGCTCGCCGAGGCCACCGCCACGGCGGCCGGCCCTGAGCTCGCACAGCTCACCAGCGACTACCGCAGCACGATGATTGCTCGTCCAAGTGCCCAAGTGGTTCTCGACGCCATCGATGTCGGCCACCGGATCGACGATTTCGATCTCCTGATGCGGATCGGGGCGGGCGCCTTCGCCCAGGTCTATCTCGCTCGACAACAATCAATGCAGCGACTGGTCGCGGTCAAGATTTCCCATAACCACGGCAACGAGCCGCAGACCCTCGCGCAATTGGACCACGAATACATCGTGCGCATCTTCGACCAGCGACTCATCGCCGACGGCGAGCTGAAGCTGCTGTACATGCAGTACCTCCCTGGGGGCACGCTGCTCGACGTGCTGCGCCTACAGCGCTCGACGCATCCGGAATACCGCAGCGGGCAACTGCTGCTCGATGCCATCGACAAGGTACTTGCCGATAAGGGCGAGGTTCGACCCACGGAATCAGCTGTTCGGACACAGCTCGCCGCACTGACATGGCCGGAGACCGTCGCCTGGCTGGGCCGCCGACTCGCGGACGCGCTGCAGCACGCGTCCGACCGAGGGGTATTGCATCGAGACATCAAACCCGCGAACGTACTGCTGAGCGCCGAGGGAATCCCGAAGTTGGCCGACTTCAATGTCAGCTCCAGCAAACACCTCGGGGGGACAAGTCCCCTGGCGTACTTCGGCGGATCACTGGCATACATGTCGCCTGAACAGCTCGAAGCCTGCCATCCGGACTTCCCGGCGACCGCCGCCGACCTCGATACCCGAAGCGACATCTACGCGCTGGGTGTCATGCTGTGGGAGTTGCTCACGGGACACCGACCATTCGCGGACGAAACCTCGGCCGGCGAGTCGCAGACATCGCTGGCCCGCATGCTCGAACTGCGACGCCGACCCGTCGAGTCGACGTTCTTAGCGGAGCTACCCCCGGATTGCCCCGTGGCGTTGCGCCGGGTGCTGTTGAAGTGTCTTTCGCCCGAGCGCGAAGACCGCTACTCCTGCGGTTCGGAATTGGCCCAGCAGTTCGACCTGTGCCTCGAGGAACGAGCGCGCGACCTTGTTTATCCGCCGCCGAACAGTTGGCGGGCACGACTTTCACGATGGCCAACCCCCGTCCTGTGGTTATCTTCGCTGGTCGGCGTCACCCTCGCTACGGTCTACATGGCCGTGCACGTCCAGGAACTGATCAGAGAGCGGCTCTCCGATGCCACCAACGCGCAGCTCGACGAGGGTGTCATCATTTTCGTCCTGTGCGCCTCGCCGCCGGCCATCCTCATCTACGCATACATGTCGCGCGATTTGATCGCGGTTCCTCGTGGCTTGCGCGCCGGCAGACGCTACGACGAGGCAATGCTCGCGCGGGTGCGGTCGCGAACGCTGTTCTGGGGCGACCTGTGTGCGATGAACACCCTGCTGTTCGCGGTTTGCGCGACCGTGACGGGGGTGATGTTGCTTCGCTGGTTCACCGACCTACCGGCGCGGCTAATGGTCCATGCTGCGGCGACCGTTCTGGTGGCGGGCACCATCTCCGTTGCCTACACATTCTTCCTTTCCACGTTCTACGTCGTGCGCTGTGTCTATCCCGTCTACCTGCGCCACGGCCGCACATCGGCGCACGACGCCGCCTATTTGCGGGCGCTGCGTCGCAGGATCACGGCCTATCTCGCGGTGACGGCGTCGGTGCCGCTGGTCGGAGTGCTGGCTGGATTCACCGCCCTCGAACCCGAGGAGCTTCCGCTCGTACGCGATTCGGTTCTGGGGTTGTGCGCGGCCTCCGGGCTCGCGTTCGTCGCGGCTTATTGGTTGTTCCGCAAGCTGGATGCAGACCTGCGCGCGCTCGAGCGGGTGGTCTCGCAAAAGCCTGATTCTCGCTGATCAGCCGTTCTTATCGTGGTCTCGAAGGCTTGCGGCGGACTCGTCTCGTTCGGGCGAACCCGGTGCGGTGATTATTTTGATCACTGCTGCGACCAGGCGGCCGTCGGGATCCTTGAGGCGCGGTAACGATCTGCGATTCACCAACAGTGATCCGAGAGTGAGATCTACCAATTCGGCACCGACCTGCGCGGCAGATCGTCGCCCTTCCGGCTCGAACCACGTCCACGCCCATTGGGCGGCACCGAAGATGAGCAGGCTCCGGATACTGGTATCGACGGCGCGGAACTCACCCGACGCAACGCCGGCATCGACCACGCCGTGCAGGATTCCGAGGTAACTCCTGCGCAGCTTGCGCCCCTCGGAATTCTCATCCTCCTGCGCGAGCCGTGCGACCTCACGCTGGAAGGCGACGGTCCGATTTCGATCGTGCACCTGATAGAGCATGGCCGCGTGCAACAGCCCGGCAAGCTGCTCGGTCGACGTAGCGAACTCGGACACGATGCGCTGTGCCTCATCGAGGCGGCGCCGCATATAGGAAACATGCAGGGCCTCCAATAACCGCGCCTTTGTGCCGTAGTGATGCACGATCAAGCCCTGTGAGATGCCCAGCTCGCTTGCGACTCCGCTGAAACTGGTCCCGTCGTACCCCTTCTCGGCGACATGGCGCGTGAAAATATCGAGAATCGCGCCCGACTTGCCCGGTCCCGTCGCACGCTCACCCACTGACCCACCCCTCCTCGGCCGAATTTCCGGAGACTCTAGCACTCACTGACTGCCCAGCCAGTCGTTGACTGAGTGCGCAGTCAGTATTAGCATTATGCGCCGAGCCGCAGCGACGCGCTCGTCGCATCAACCATTCATCTCGAAATAGTCGAGCACGACCTATGAATCAGTACGCCCATACCGCCGAGGCGGAACATCGAGCCTGCGAATACTTCGCATGACCAGCCTCTCTGCCAGCACCGCCAACATCTCGACGGCATCGCCCGAGGCGGCGACCGCTACCTCGGCGCCGGCCGCAGATGGTGGTCCACAGCGCCGTGAGCACTCGCTGCCGGAAGGACATGTGCTCCCCATGGATGCGGGTATAGCGGCGCAGGGTGATGGCACGATCGATGCGGCATCGGTGCTGTCGCCGGACCAACTGTTGGCCGCGATCGCCGGGCGCCTCACCGAGCCGTTCCCAATGATCGCGTGGGCGAGAGAACTCGGCGATCTGCACGCTGCCCTGATTTCGGCGGTTTTGAATCCGCAGCGACATCCGCCCGAGGTCACCGAGACAGCCCTGCATGCGGATATCGCGAAGGTCATCGACAAGATCAACTCTTGGGCGGCCTCCTACGTCCGCCACAGCCGATGCGCCCGCCGCTACACCCACACCTTCGGTGAGGTGATCAGTCATGTCGCGAAGACCTACGCCGAGGCGTGGTGGACGGTGCTGCACACCGACTGCGAGGAGCTTCGACACTCGGCATGGGTCCATCTCGGCGAGGTCCGTGACGGCTATGCGCACCTCATCGGCGATATCCGGGCAGGCCGCGTGCAACTGCCACTGGGCTGGCGAGGCATCCGCCACACCCGGCAATCCGACGGCGTGGAGGACCCGGTCAGCGGGTGACGCTTGCGGACCGGTCGGCGAGACGTTCGGTCGTGCCCGTCCTCCATCGACTCGCGCAGGTCGGCGAAAAGGTTGTTTGCGCGAGCCAGTTCATGGCTACTGCTAGGTGGATGCCGGTGCCGATGGGGCCACCGGCTGACGATCAGGGCTGGAGACCGGCCTGCGAGAAATGCGGTTTGCCCACCTCGGCCGACTGTAATGACAGCGGAAGGAACCAGACAGATGCTGATGCTCACCCCTAATGCCATCGAGGCAGTTCGCACCATCACCTCCGCAGAGGGCACGCCGACCGATGCCGGGCTGCGGATCTCCACGACGGATGGCGCCGAGACGATGTCCCTCGCGATCGCCGCGGAACCGGCCGAACAGGACCAGGTCTTGACTGCGGAAGGGTCGCGGATCTTCCTGGACGAGCAGGCCGCCGCCTTCCTCGACGACAAGATCCTCGACACCGAATTGGACCCGAACGGCCAGGGCACCTTCGTCCTCGCCCAGCAGGACCCAAGCCTGTAGTCCGGCTCGGGGGATCAGAACCGCCGTCCAGGCCGGGCGTCCGGGCGGCACCGTCGTGTGGCGTGGGCCAACTGCACCGGTGAACTCCCGGTGCGGCACTGGCCGGCGATACGCGCTGGCACATCTCAGACGCTGGGCTGCCCTGCCCGGACCACCTCGAGTACACCCGTTCTCCGGCAAGACCTTTCACCAGATAATCGAGTGAAGCTATCTGGCTTACGATCGTTTATCATTTGATTGCCTGGTGCGGCCACTGCCGGATTCGGTCCGGCACTCTGTCGAGGCGCGGTGTGGTCGGGGAGGGAGTTTCGTGGTTGGCGAGTACACGCCGGTGGTCGAGGCGCGGCTCGCCACGATGCAGGCAGAGTATGCGGAGTTGGTGCGCGCGCGGCGGAGGTGGTCGCTGCGCGAGCTGTTCAGCACTTCCGACCGCGACATCGTCGACTTCTGTGCGGGTTTCGCGCCGAATCGGTTCGGGGAGCAGGCATGTGCGGAGGTGGAACAACTCTGCCGCCGGTACGGGATTTGGTTGGACGCCGGGGGCGCGCACTACAACAGCATGACTCCGTACCTGCATCCGCATGCTGTCACCGCGGAGCGGATGACGACTATCGGGATCTACAACGCGATCCTGTTCTGGCTCAACGATACTGTCGGCCGGGAGAAGTTCGCCCATCTGACCGATCCCGAAAAACAGCAGGCCCGCGCGACAGTGGATCAGCTGTGTCAGCTTCTCGATACACGTTGTGCCGCAACGAATCCCACCCCCGTAGCGGCCGCGACACTGGAATTCCTGGAGCGGGTCGGGCCTCGGGCGGACCCGGACTGGCTGACTCGGTTCCTGGATTCGACCATCGACCATCTGCGTCCGGCGATCCGGGATCAGAACGCCCGCGCCCGCGGCGAGCTGCTCACCGTGGCGGACTACATCGACCTGCGTGCGCAGGTGTCGGGTATGTATCCGGCGATCGCGCTGTGCGAGTTCGGTCGCGACGCATATCTGCCGTGGGATGGGATTCGCGCCGTCGGTCTCGACGCCGATCTGCGGCAGTTACGGCGCGCGACCGTGGAGATCGGAGCGTTGATGAACGACATGTTCTCCTTCGAAAAGGAATGCATCCACGACGGCGCTGATTTCAATTTGATCCCGGTCTGCCTGTTGAACACTCCGGGCGCCAGCCTTGCCGACGCCGTGCACGACGCCGCACGACTCGTGCGCGACCGGCTGAGCGAATTCCGCAAGATTCGGGCCAGGATCGATTGTCGGTGCGCGGAAATCACCGACAGCTACGTCGCTGAGCCGGTATCAGCCCATGTCGAGGACCTGCTCGGGTGTGTGCAAGCCACCTGGGTATGGCAGAACACAACCCTCAGATATAAAGGGACGTCGATCTTCGGCGAAAACCATCGCTCGTGAATCTTGTTCTAGCCGGAAATTTCCACACGAAACGGTATCCACCGTCTATCGTTCGTTGAACACAACGCCGCTCTCGGTCAGGGGTTGACGAGCGGCGCGAGGTATCGAAGGGTTGTGGTGGACGACTCCCAGTGTGCGGCACTGGCTCGAACCTGGTGGCAAACACTTGCCGCCGTCGACGGCATGCGTATGCCCGATGACTTCGGATACCAACAGTTATCCGACCTGATCGTTGAACTTTCCACAGCCCTCGATGCCGAACCCTTCGACGTGACCGTGGGCGCCCGAGTCGGGGCGGCACTATCGGCTGCGCACTTGGCCGATGGCCGAGTGCCCACGGTGTCGGCACAGGTGTTGTGCCGGCTGGCCGACTACACCGCTCGGCCCGATGCCGGACAACGACTCGCCGGACTGCTGGCCGCTCTCGGACAAGGCCATCAGGCACACCTGGATCAGTCTCGTGCGCACCATCACTCGACCGAAAACAACAACCGCGACGAACAGGACGCGAGATATCGCATCCTGTTCGACAATACGACCGTCGCGATCGCCATCGGCGACACCAATGGCACACTGCTGGAAGCCAATCGGGGCTTGGCCGACATGATCGGCGTACCGGTCGAGGCGCTGCGCGGGATATCGGTGTACGACTTCGCCCATCCTGACGACCGAGACGATATCCGCGCCCTGCTCTACGACAAACTGGTTCCATCCGAGGAAGGCACGGTCAGACTCGAGCGTCGACTGGTGCGTGCTGACGGCAGCGTCGGTTGGATGTCATTCGCCATCTCCTATGTCAAAGGCATCGACGGACAGCCCGACTACCTGCTGGCCATCGGAGCCGACATCACCGAGGAACACCGGCTCCAACTCGAACTTCGTCGGCAGGCCCGACATGATCCCCTCACCGGCCTCCCGAACCGACGCTACCTGCTCGAGCGGATCGAAGAACTCATCACGGCCGCCGACGAAAGCGACCGGGCTGGACTGTGTTTCGCCGATCTAGATCACTTCAAACATGTCAACGACCGCTTCGGACACGGAACCGGCGATAAAGTCCTGGTCGCGGTGGCCACCCGCTTGCATGACAAACTGCGCGGATACGATTGCCTCATTTCCCGCCTCGGCGGCGACGAGTTCGTGGTGCTGATCCCGCCACCAGCCACCACTGACCAAATAACAGGCATCGCGAACCAACTATTGTCGGTATTTCCCGACCCCATCACCATCGACGGCCAGCAGCTGCGAATAGCGGCCAGCATCGGTGCCGTGATCACACCGATCGCCGGCGCCAATGCCGAATCCCTGCTCGACGCGGCCGACGCCAGCCTCTACTACGCGAAAACAAACGAAAAAGGGCATTGGGTCCTGCACACCCTGCAGGCGCCGACCTGAGTCGACAGGCTCGAGCCCGAAGTATCCACCGACGAATTCTTATCGGGCCCCGATGTTCATCGACTTGTTCGACTGAGACCCGATGCTCGTCGACTTGTTCGACTGAGAATCGACTCGCCGTGCCGTCTCCGCGGTCAGTCCGTATTCGGCCGCAGCACCGCTGTGCCGTACCAGTGGCAGATCAGCAGCGCAAGCTCGACGTCCAACCGGTCGTCGGTGATCACCCGCCCGCGCCGCGAAACCGCCCGCCCAACCCGGTATTTCACCGAGTTGAAATGTAGATCCAGCTCCGCGGCAGCCGCCTTGTAACTGGATCCGGTGCGCAGGAACACCCGCAACGTCTCGCGCAACCGGGCATCGTTATCGGTATCGGCAGCCAATTCGCCCAGCACCCCGCCCACCCATTCGCCGACCTCCGCGCCGCCGCCGAGCAACGCCGCGGCCGACAACCCCGGCTCGCTCGCCGCGATGATCCTCAGTTCCACGCCGCCGCGCGCGAGCGCAACCGAGCGTGCGCGCAGCGCATGCCGATGGGACCGACGGAAGCCCGACACCCCCTGGCCCATGATGCCGATCGCCAGCCGTGGTGCGTCCGGACGCTTACTCGCGAAATCACAGACCCTGGCCACCGCATCGGACTGCTCGGACCGATAAGGCAGCCAAGCCCAAGCGCTCATCCGGTCAGCGGCCCCGAACAGCGGCGCCGCCGCAGTGCCGACCGCCTCGGCCAGCTCACGAACGAAGCGTTGCAACCGACTCAGCTCGTCACTACTCGCACCGGTGTCGGGATACCAGAGGATCAGCGCCAAGTGGTGCCACCGCAGCGGGTAGCGGATGGATTCGGTCGCGGCATCAACATCGACCGGCTTCCCCCCGGCCAGCACCTCACGCACGCGCACGGCCCGAGCGCTGTTGCGGCTCTCCAGCCACTGCTCGCGCTCGGTCTCATACACCGCGACGACCTGCTGGGTAATCCAGTCGATGTATTCGAACAACGTCGTCGTGATCGCCTCCACCACCGTGATCCGATCCGCTGGCGCGATACCTGTCGCCCGTACTTCGGCGAAGACCAACTCTGTCATCCGACGCTGGCCGACCCGATAGGCGCGCACCAGGGCATTGAGCGGAACTCCATGCTGGGCAAGACGTCTGGCGTATTCGATGGCCGCCGTGGGAGCGTTGATCCGAGCCAGTGGTATGTCGTGCTGCAGCGCGTGCAGGAGGGTGTCGACATTGCCTTCCACGCTGGCGCCGAGCAGTTCGATGGTGCGGGGATCATCCCGCAATTCGGGGATATCGTCCTCGAGACCGCGCCGCAGGATCGCGCTGATATCCGTCACCCGCTCATTCATACGGGCGGCGATCCCCGCGACAAGGCCGCTCACATCGACATCACCGTCGCGACGAAAACTCGTCACCCCCCAACGGTAGTTACTCGACGGTTGCCGTGCGGGAAATTGCTGGGTTGCGCTCTGATCAGCTCGCCCGGCAGGAGTACTCCGACGGTGTCCATCGCGCGGGAACTTCGGAGACGTAGCCGTCGATGATCGGTACTCCGTAGCGGCGTTCGAATTTGGTCAGCAGTTCGACGTCGGCCGGCGCCGCGCCGCAGATGGCGAATCGTACCGATGCGGCGTTCGGCCGGATTCGGTCGGGCAGATCCGATAGCAGGGCGTACATGGTCGGGACTGCGGAGATGTAGGTGGCGCGGCTGCGCTCGATCCGGTCGAAGAACGTCTTCGGGCTGAAGGCCACGGTGGCGCGGCCACCGGCGAGCAGCGGCGACAAGGTGCCGACCACGATGCTGTTGACGTGGAACAGCGGCAGGTTCAACAGGCTGTGGTCGGCTCCGGTGAGTTCGAACGCCTCGATCACCATTGCGCACATGGCGTTGAGGTTGGCGTGGTCGACCGTCACGCTGTTGGGTTTGCCTGTGGTGCCGTTGGTACAGAAGAGCAGCGCCAGTGCGTCGTTGCGGGGGCGTGCGGGTTCGGCGACATCGTGGTCGGCGGTGGTGAGATCCTCGGCGGGGATGACGGCGCGCACCGGTGCGTCGGTGCTGGTCCGCTGCGCGGTGATCAGGACCTTGGCGCCCGTGTCGGTCAACTGGCAGTCGGCTTCCGCGGCGCTCAGCGACGGGTCGATAGGCATGACCGTGGCACCCACACGCCAGGTCGCGAACAGGGATACGACAAAGGCGGCAGTGTTGGGCAACATGATCGCAACCACGTCGCCGCTCGATACTCCGGCGGCGCGCAGGGTAGTGGCGGCGCGCCGCACGGCGTCGAGGAATCCTGCGTTGTTCAGGTCGGTGCTGTCGTCGGCGACGGCGGCTGCGTCCGGTGCGGCGGCCGCACGAAGGTCCGGCAGAGTCGAAAGATTCATAGGCGGTCCTAAGGGGTGGGTGCGGGGAATGACGACAACGATAGGAATCACGCCGTCGCCGGACACCGTCGTGCGTGAACGAAATTCGCCGCGGGCATTGTCACCGGAGGACAATTGTCGCCAGTGACCGCGTTATTCCGGGCCGGGTAGCGGTGTCAGAAGACATGCGGTTCGGCAGCATCACGAGCTATTCGCGTTCGGCGGTGGAGTGCTTTCACATATAGCGTCGGTTTGCTCGTACCGACGCCGGGTACGACCGACTGACCCAACCAGAGTGCATTCAGCCGGAAAGGCGGAAAGCATGATGATCTGTCCAGGAACCCTCCTCGTACCCGCCGCCACGGCCGAGCAGGCCGCGCCTGTCGAGGTCAAGGCGATAAGGCACAGTCCGGTTCCGTACGCGGAAGTCGAGCCGCGCGGCGGCGGTCGGCGCCGGCCCATGCTCCTGCGCGACCTCGAACGCGACTATCGACTACCCACACCCGGGACTCTCGCGGTATCGCAGTGACCGATGCGCTGGTGCGCACGGGCGCCCGCTGCGGCCGATCCGCCGGCATCATCGGTGTGGCATCGGTGCCGTCCTCGCATGTCTACGTTCGGCACCTGTCGCCGGTATCCGCCGACCGCGATGTGGTGCGCTTGCCGGATCCGCCGCCCGCCGACGGCCGCGAGGTGCCCGGCGGCTGGTTGCCGGTCTGCGCACACGCGCCGGGACCGCATCGAGGTGCGGCCTCACACCGCCATTGGCGGCCGACGCTGCGGGACCATTGCGCATGCGGGAATTCGCCACCGGCGTCGGCGGCAGCGAACCCGTCGATCGCTGGGGCCTCTGGCAGGCGTCATGATGCTCCGGTAATGTCCTGCGGCACTTCGGCTTCGGTGTGGTGGCCAAATCGGCGTTCGAGTTCGGCTCCCTCGATGTCGAGGTCGGGGACGTAGCGCGCGAACCAGCGCGGGTGGTACCACATGCGGTTTCCGACAATGGCCATGACGGCGGGGACCAGGGTCAGTCGGACGATGAACGCATCGAGCAGAACACCGATCGCCAGGGTGAAGGCCAAGGGCTTGACGATCGGGTTATCGGTGGTGGTGAACGCGACGAATACCGCGAACATGATCAGTGCCGCCGCGGTGACGACGCGCGCGGAGTGGGCGACGCCGTTGCGCACCGAATTGATCGCCTCACCGGTGCGTGTGTACTCCTCCTTGATCCGGGAGACGACGAAGATCTGATAGTCACTGGACAGGCCGAAGATGATGGCCAACGTGATGATCGGCAGGAAGCTCAGCGTCTGCGCCTTGGTGACGTCGAAAAGACTTGCACCCCAGCCCCATTGGAATACCGCGACTTGCGCGCCGAGGGCGGCGAAGACCGACAGGATGAACCCGACGATCGAGGACAACGGCACGAGGATCGTGCGGAACGCGATCGTGAGCAATACCAGCGCCAAGCCCACGACGACCGCGAGGAAGATGGGTAGCGCCTTGGCCAACTGGTTCGAGGTGTCGATATTCGCGGCGGTGGTACCGCCGACCAGATATGTTGCGCCGGTGCCGCTTTCGATGCGGTCGCGATCGTCGCGCAACCGGTTCACCAGATCGGTCGTCGCCGAGTCGTTGGGACCGGTCTTCGGGATCACCTGGATCAGCAGCAACCCGTTGCCCGAGCCCGCGGGCTGCACGGCGGCGACGTCGGACTCCTGCCGCAGTCGGCCCATCAGTGTTTGTCCGGCGTCGGGGCTGGTGGCGGCCGACAGGTCGGTCACAACCAGCAGGGGCCCGTTGAAACCGGGGCCGAACGAATCACTGACGATGCCGTACGCCTTGCGGGCGGTGCTCGACTCCGACTGCGTTTCACCGCTGGGCAATCCGAGGTCCATGCGCGTGGCCGGGATGGCCAGGACGACGAGAATCGCGATACCGACAACCAGCATCGGGATCCGGAAACGGGTGACGAATCGTCCCCATGCGTGCCCGAATGTGCGTTCGGGTTCATAGGCGGCGATGCGCGCGACCTGCTCCGGCTTGCCCGGATGCAGCGGCGGCGAGATGAACTTGGCGACCATGTCACCGGCGAAGCCCAGCAGCGCGGGCAGCAGTGTCAGCGCGACCAGCATGGCGACCAGTACCGCACCCGCCGCCGTCAGTCCCATCACGGTGAGGAACGGAATGCCCGCGACCGCCAGACCGCACAATGCGATGATCACGGTGACCGCCGCGAACACCACCGAACTTCCCGCGGTCCCGACCGCCAGCGGAATCGACTCGGCCGCAGCCATTCCCAGCACGATCTGGTGCCGATGCCGTGAAAGGATGAACAGCGCGTAGTCGATGCCACAGGACAGACCGAGCATCAGAGCCAGCGATGTCGCCGCCGAGGCCACGTCGACGAAGGCGGCCACGCCCAGAATCCCGGTGAGCCCGATACCCACACCCACCAAGGCTGTGATGATGGGCAGTCCGGCGGCGACCACCGCGCCGAAGGTGATCAGCAGCACGATGAATGCCGCGACGATGCCGAGAATCTCTGGGGTATGCGGGATCTCGGCCGTGAAACCCGGATACACCGCACCGGAGAATTCCACCGTGAGACCGGCATCGCGAGCCGAGTCGGCGATGTGATTCACCTCGTCGAGGGTGTCCTCGCCGACCTCCCCCGCCGGCACCGAGAACTGCACGCTACCCAGTGCCACGCGTTGATTCGGCGATACCACCTGCGCCTGAAACGGGTCGATGACCGCCGCGACCTGCGGCAGTCCCTTCAACCCCGCCATTACCTGCTCGATCTGTGCGCTCGCCTGCTGGTCGGTCACCTTGGCCATGCCGGGGGTTTGGAAAACAACCTGCATCTGCGCGCCACTGAACGCGGGCATTCGCTGCTGCAGCAATGACACGGCATCCTGCGACTCGGTGCCGGGGACGGTGAAATTGTCGTTGGTCTTACCACCGGTTCCGCCGGCGAACACGATCGCGCCGACCAGCAGGACGATCCATAGTGCCAGCACCCACCAGCGGCGACGTGCTACGGCCTGACCGAGCGCGAATAGATACCGGGACATACGGGTCCTCTCACCGAGACACCAATTGACACATCAGCAGAGCGATCGCGCACAACACCGGCACGGTATCACATCAACTGATGATTTCCTCATAAACGCTGCAATGGTCAGCAATCCTTGATCGGGCGGCGAAATCTTCAATCGAACGATCTTGACGTGTAGCCTTGGCAGTCGGATCAACGCAATTTGAATAGGGCTCGCGGCCCCGCAGCCGGGTGTGCGCAGTATGCGATCACCCTGCCGGGGGAACATCGGATCCGTCACTACGGAGACCTCATGAGTTCACCGAATCGATTCGACGAAGTTCAAACTCGCGTAGCAGATCTCGCTCCCGTGTTCCACAAACCGCTGGACTCGCCGTACGAGATCTCCAACGAATTATTTGCCGCACTCCGACACGTCCTGCACGACGTGGGCGGACAGCCGGATGTGCCGATCGAGTACCGGGAAAAGGCCGAAGAATCCTGGGAGATGAATACCTACGTCACCTGCGAATGCCTCGGCTGGCGTGGCGTGTGGAATTCCGAGGAACGCCGAAGGGCCGAGAACGATCTCGGCGCGACGCTGTATTTCGGTCTGCCCTACTACGCGCGCTGGGCGACCGTCGCGGCGAAGGTGCTGATCAACAAGGGTTTGATCACCCCGGACGAACTGTCCGCGAAATTGGACGATGTACGCGCACGGTTGGAGACGGGGCAATGACCAGGAAGTACGAGATCGGCGATCGCGTCCGTGTGCGAAACGCGACGTCGATGTTCCACACCCGCACCCAGGCATACACCCGTGGCCGCACAGGTGTCGTCGTCGAATACCGGCCAGAATGGGTGATTCCCGAGGACGAGGCGTGGGGACGTGCGGACGGTCGCTTCGAACCGTTCTACGTCGTGCGGTTCCGCCAGACAGATCTTTGGCCCAAATACACCGGCTTCGAGGTCGACACCCTGGAGACGGAGGTCTCCGAGCGCTGGCTCGAGCCCGCAGAGGAGGATGCCAAGTGAGTCAGACCCACGATCACGGGGCGCACGCGCCGATCCAGACGAGCTCACAGATCAGCGAGTTCGAGATTCTGGAGACGGCGGTTCGCGAGCTCGCCATCGAAAAGGGCCTCTTTTCGCAAGAAGACCATCGACGGTTCTCCGAATGGGCCGAATCGGTCGGTCCGCACGGTGGGTCGAAACTGGTCGCGAAGGCGTGGACGGATCCCGATTTCAAGGCGCGTCTGCTCGCCGACGGCACCGAGACGTGCAAGGAAGTCGGCATCGACTGGCGTGACCCGACCGGATCCGGCACGCCGAGCGACTACACCTTCTTCTACGTGCTGGAGAACACGCCCGAGGTGCACAACGTGATCGTCTGCACGCTGTGTTCGTGCTATCCGCGGCCGGTTCTCGGCATGTCACCGGACTGGTACCGCACTCCCAATTACCGTCGGCGCCTGGTGCGTTGGCCCCGTGAGGTGCTCGCCGAATTCGGCCTGCACATTCCGCCCGAGGTCGAGGTCCGGGTGCACGATTCGAATCAGAAGTCCCGTTTCATGGTGATGCCGATGCGCCCGGCGGGCACCGAGGGCTGGACGGAGGAGCAGCTGGCGGCCATCGTCACCCGGGACACGATGATCGGCGTTGCCGTGCCGCAGGTCGATTGGACCGCGCAGGCACCGCCGGATCAGGTCGAGGCGGCCTCGGGAAGGGGTGGGCAGTGACGAGCAGTCCCTACGACGTTCTTCTGCGGACCCTGGATCCCGAGTCGCGACGAGAGAACGCGCTTCCCGAACTCGATCGCAAGCCCGACCCATGGGAGTCGAGCATGCAGGCGACGTGCGAATGCCTGTCCTGGCGTGGCGCATTGGACAATCTGGAACGCCGCCATGCCGAGGATGCGCTCGGAGAGACGATCTACCACGACTTTCCCGTACACACCCGATCGGTCGTCGTCACGGCTCACACGCTGATGGATCGTGGATGGATCGTCCCGGAGGAGTTGCACGCGCGAATGGACGCGGTGCGGGAGCGGTTCAACCAGGACTAGCGCGGCACCCGACGGCTTTCAGCCCTCGGGGTAGAAGACGAACAGTGTGCAGCCGGTCGTCGACTGCGGAATGTGTGACGATCCGGCCGGAGCGTGGATGAACGATCCGGCCGGATAGTCGCGGAATCCGTCGTTGAATGTGCCGGATACTACGAAAACCTCCTCCGGTCCGGGCTCGTGCAGATCGATGCCCTCCCACGAGGTGCCCGGATCCATTTCCAGTAGGTACGCTTTCGCGCCGTTCGCCCCGCGCCACAGCGCCCGCGAGCGAATGCCCGGGAACAGCTCTCGCACAGGTGAATCCGCGACGGTCGTCCACTCGTATCCAGGGAACTCGATGATCTCCATATCTCTGCAACTGCTGGTTTCGGCCGCTCTATTCCACGAACGGATCCGGACCCCCGGTTTGTTGGCATAGTCCCAGTTGCTGAACCGTTCCATGGGCAGCGGCCGCGAACCGCAACTGATGCAGACAGCAACTGTTGCATACTGCCGCTGCCAGGTAGTGTCTCGAACTCGTGGCATCAGCAATGGCGGCGCCGTGGGGCGGCTGCGGGGGTGCTCATCGGGTTCCTGTTGCTGCGGTCGTTCTCGGCAGCGCCCGCACTGCTGGTGTGGCATCTGGTCGCGGTCGTCGCGGTGACCGCGCTCGGGGCCGCGGTGCTGTGGGTGATCCGCACCCGAGGGGTCGCGGTGGCCTGCCTGCTGAGCATTGTGGCGATGTTCCCGATCGCCTACTCCCAGGTGCACGGCGCACCGCCGACGCCGATGTCGTACAACTTTCCGGAACGGCGCTCGGACATGCGGGCGGCCTTCGCCGATTTCCCCGGTGTCACACTGCAACTCGCCGATCGCGCACTTCTGCAGCCGAGCGATATGAGCCTCGCGGGCGCGTACGGCTCCCTCGCCTTCGGCAACTACGCCAAGAACCTGCGCTTGGATTACGTCAACGCATATACCCCGATCGGATACGCTGCCTTCAGCGCGCTGCTGTGCATGGGTTGGGACGGCAGCACCTGTCCAGACGCGTACCGGCGCGCGTTCGCGCCCGAATCATCCACTGGCAAAACGATTGTCGATCTGATGAAGGTCGATCGGGTCGTCCTGCAGCGGGCCCAATTCCCCGATGCCCCCGACCATCCGGCCCCGCCGGGCTGGAAGTGGGTCGACTATCCGGGGCACGAACGCTACATCTGGGTACTCGAACGCGTCGACGGCCCGCTTTCGACCCGTAACGGTCTGATCGCCGATACCGAAGGCGTGCAAGCGAGTTCGGTATCGGGTGACAGCGTTACCAGCCGAATCCGGGCCACCTCAACCGGCGGCGGACGCATCGTTTTCGCACGCCTCGGCTGGCCCGGTTATCGAGTTACGCTCAACGGCAACGAAATTCCGTTCACCACCGTGGCAGGCACGTTCATCGCCATCGATATCCCACCGCATACCGACAACGCGGAATTGCTCCTCACCTGGCGGCCACCCGGGTGGAAGATCAGCATTGCGGCGGCACTTGCCGGACTTGCCGCATTGCAGTACGCCCATATCCGGCCCAAGCATCAACTCTCGGACGTCGCGCCCGACGTGCCGATGCCTGACGAACGTGAGCACGAAGCGGACCTGGTAGTCGCACGTCAGGCCCTACAGCGGGTACGCCTGCAGTCCCTTGGCGGCACCGCATTCCTCCCCCGCCGTGGTGAACGCGGTCAGCGCTCGCACCAGCCCCTGGCGCTGGGCAGCGGGCATGGTCTGCACTACGCGGGCGATTTCGGCGCGACGGCGCGCGGTCACCTCGGCGACGACGCGTCGCCCGTGCTCGGTGAGATCGACGATCTGTTCGCGCCGGGACTGCGGATTGGGTTGGCGGGTAAGCAATTCCGCGGATACGAGCCGCTCGACCATCCTGGTCGCGGTCGATGGCTGCACATCCAATTGCTGGGCCAAGGTGGCCAGATTGCTCGGGCCCTGAGTCGCGAGGATCACCAGCGTGCGGAACTGCGGCAGCGTGATCGTATCGTCGACGTGCGCGATCGAGCGGGCCGAGATGGCCATGAGCAGGCGGGACGCGGTCAGCAATGCGTCGGTGACCTCGTCGACCGAGTCCGATGGTGTCGAGCGGGCTGAGGTCGCCATCATCCTCCTCCGTCGGTGCGATGTTAGGACCTTACCCGCACCGGACAGCCAGACGTCGCCCGCGTGGTCCGTGAGCGGGCACGGTAACCTGCGAGGCCGATGTTTCGATCCGTTTCCTACCAGGCAGTCACGGGTAATCAACCGAACACACTTGCGATTCGACTTCGGACCCGATGGGCTGGAGCGGTTTTCGTCGACAGCGCAAATCGAACCGATGATCGGTTCACCAGGACAGCGAAGAAGATGGGCACCTCAGATGGCTGATTTCGCCGAGCGGTTGAACAAGCTGTTCGAAACCGTGCATCCCCCGGGCCGCCGCTCGCATACCAATGCCGAAGTCGCGGACGCGTTGACGAACTCCGGGTACCCGATCTCGAAACCCTATCTGTCCCAACTACGGTCGGGGCAGCGCGCCAACCCCTCCAACGAGACCATGACCGCCCTCGCCAAATTCTTCAAGGTCAAACCGGACTACTTCTTCAATGACGTCTACGCCGCCAAAATCGACCACGATCTGGAACTGCTGTCTCAACTTCAGGGCTATCACCTGCGCCGACTATCGAGCAGAGCTTTCGACCTTTCCGAGGAATCGCAGAATCTGCTCGCCACCATGGCGGAAAAACTCCGGGCGAGCGAAGGATTACCGGCCGCACCGCCGGATACCGACGACTCAGGACCCGACCAGGCATAACGCCGCGCCCGGTGCTTGCCTCGACGGAAAGTCCGCGAAGGTGCAGGCGACCAGGCTCGATCTCAGATACCAGGCGTCGGTGACGTTTTCGGGATCGAGTCCGGTCAATTCGGCAATTCGGATGAGGCGGCGGCGCACAGCGCTGGTCGAGACGCCGAGCCGGCGGGCGGTCGGCGCGCGCTTGCCCTGCGCGACGAAGTAGGTGCGCAGGGTGTCGAGTAGTCCGGGCTCGGTCCGCAGCGGATCGAGGATCGCCCGCAGATGCTGGTAGCCGGGACCAGGCTGGATCAGTTGGTACTCATGTGCCAGATCTTCGAACCGGTGCAAACCGGGTCCACGATCCAGGCGCAGGGCGAGATCGAGCAGTTGGTGCACGCGGTCGGCCGCAGGGGGAATCCGGCCACGCGGCGACGCCGTGAATGTCGCGGTGACCGGGGCGGCAGCGGCGCGCATCAGCCGGGCGACCAGGTCGACCAGCCATTCTTCAGTAATGGCCGCGAATTCCGTTGGGACCAGGATGGTTCCGCCATCGACACTGAGCAGCGATAGCACCCGGCATTCGCCAGTGGTCGCCAATTCGGCTTGGACGCGGCGAAGTTTGCGGCGCGCGACCACCCTGGAATCGAGTCGAGCATCGTTCTCGTCGGGATGCGGCCCCAGCGCGACCGCGATCACAAAGTAGGACGACGAAAGTTCGGCGCCGCATCGGTGCACCGTCGTCGGATCCGCTTTTCCGGCCAGCAGCGCCGATGCCAGTGTCTGCGCGGTGACTCTGCGATCACCGGTCATGGCACGCACTTCGCCGACGTACCCGCGCAATACCGCGGTCGAAAGCTCCTGTGTCGCTTGGATCAGGCGCGCGCCGTCGGTGTAAATCTCCTGCCGAACCGACTGCGGCCGATCGGCGGCAACGAGTTCGAAACCGGCTTTGATTCCGGCGTGCATGACGTGCTGGATCAGTGCGATCGGCAACTCCCGATCCGCCATTCTGGCCGCGATGGTCTCGAGCCGCGCCACGGCTCGCTCTGGTACCGGCCTGCCCGTGCGGATCGCGGCCGTGAGGCCTTCCAAACCGCAGCGTGCGACCGTGATCAGGTCGCCCTGAACGGCACCACCGAGGCCTTCGACCGATGCGCTTTCGAGACGGTTCACGATCTTGCGCGACAATGCCGAGTAATTCGGCTCGAAAGAATCATTCGTGACCGTCATGGCATTTCCCCTGAGATTCGCACTGACCGGCAGGCCGGGCGCGGCATGGTCGGCGAGAATTCACCAGCCATCGTGCTCCCTGCCGAAAATCGACGCTACCGTCGGTCGGTCACGCTACGACAGATTATCGGCGTGCGATACGCACCTGGCAGCCGATGGTGAAGCGACACAAAAAATTCGCCGGATTTCGATGACGCTTACCGAGTGGCTCACTTGATCAGTGCTGCTTCGAATATCGGCCAGGACTTGTGCAGATCCTCCTGCCAATAGCCCCACGAATGCGTGCCGTTCGATCGGAAATCGAAGGTGGCGGGAATGCCGAGGGATTGGAGTCGGTCGTGCAGTTGGTGGGTGCACATGTTCATGACCGCTTCCAGCGGCACTCCGAACATCACCTGCCACACGAGCTGGATCAGGTCGCCTCGCGTGCCTTCGGGGGTGTCCAACGGTCCGAGTGCCCCTGTGCCCGCGGAAACGTAGATGGCGGTGCCGCGCAGCCGATCGGCGTGCAGGTAGGGATCGTTTGCGGCCCATGTCGGATCCGAGGGCGGGCCCCACATATTCAGTGCATTGCCGCGCCACCGCGCGACGACCCCGGTGACGAACGCCTGTCCCTGCGGGTCGCTGGTTCGGACACAACCGCTGTAGGAGCCGATCGCCCGATAGCGACCGGGTGCGGCCAAAGCGAGTTGGAAGACCGAGGTCGCGGACATCGAAAGCCCGGCAATGGCGTTGGCACCGTTGCCATTGAATGCCTGGTCGATGAGCGGCGGCAATTCCTCGGTCAGAAAGGTCGTCCAGCGTTGCCGCCCGAGCAGCGGATCGTCGGATTTCCAGTCGGTGAAATAGCTGCCCGCACCGCCGATGGGGATTACGACATTGACCGGTTTATCACGGAAGAAGTCAGCGACATCGGTTTCGTCGTACCAACTGCCACCGACACCGCCATTGGCGCCGTTGAGCAGGTACAGCGTGGGTGCTGCGGTGTGCTCGTCGCGGGCGCGCAACACCTGCACGGGGAAGATGGTGTTCATCGCGGCCGAATACACCGATATCTCGATCAGGCGGTCGTTTCGTTGCCGGATGCGGTCCAGGCGCGATCCGTCGGCCGACACCGCTATCGGTTTCGGCGGCGGCTGGGCGTGCACCACGGCGACAGGTGCGCCGAAGACGCCGAGAACCGTTGCGACACAGAGCAAGCGGATTCGAGCAGGCTGGGTGCTGTCGATGGAACCGATCACGAGCGCTCCTGATCGGCGTGCGTCATCTACCAAGCGCAGAGCGAGTGTTCGCATGCGGCCAGCAATGGACGCGCCACCAATTAGGTGACGCGCCCGCCACCGTCCGGGTCGTCGAATGGATCGGTGGCCAGGCGTCGACGATAAAGACCCGTGACCAGCTCCAATTGCTCGGGGAGCAACAGCGGGGCCGACAAGGCCGGTACGAATCGCGGATCCAGTGCTCGGAACTGTCATCGGTAATTGCCTAGTGTCAGATGCCCGGGTCGAGCACGTTGGTGATCAGATGCGGCCAGGTTTCGGCCCATGGACGGATGCTGCGGTCGCAGCGCCAGATGACGATGTTGCGGTTGATACCGGGAAATCCGAGGCGATCATCGAGGCGCTTCAATGGACGAACATCCCAAAACGTCTGTCGCAATAGCGGTTCCGCTGCGTCGGCGGCGACATACAGCACAGTGGTATCAGTCTCCGAAGGCTTACCGAAATAGGCGAATCCACGATTGGGGCTGTAGATCGGAGGCAAATCCGGGCTACCGAGTCGGTCCAGCACGCTCGCTGCCCAATAGGTTTGCGTGACAATGACCGTGTGGGCGCGGGCGCCGAGATCTATTGTGCGGTAGGCGGCATCGACGGACGCCGTCAGTTCCGACCAGCCGCTGGAGCCGAATACACGCATTCGGGTGGACAATTCGCTTTGCGTATTCGTCGGCCGGTCCAGGGCACCCGACGATACCGGTAACAGAAACACCACGGCGACAGCGATTGTCGCGGCGAGCGCAGCCATGGTGATCCCCGTCGCCTTCTCCCACCGGCTGAACTCACGGGCCTGTGCCCACACCGCGCCTGCGGCGAACAGAACCGGAAGCAGCCCCGCGACGTAGTACGCGCGCGTCCCGGTCACCAGCACGAACCCGGATTGGACGACAACGGCGACGACGATGAACCGATAAGGCCGCAGTGCGGAATGCCGGACCAGCGCCCAAATGCCCACCACGGCAAGGAATCCACCGATACCGGTCAGCATCGCCAACTGCATCGGCAGTCCCGCGATGCCGCCGGTCGCGGCCTGCTGTTCGGCTCGTATCGTCGCGCCCATGGCCAGTTGCGGCCACCCATGCCGCGCCTGCCACCCCAGTCCCGGTAGGACCGTCGCTAGCGAGAATGCGGCACCGAACCACAAGGCCGGCCGCCGGAGCAGATCTCGCGGACCGAAAATCATGACGCCGATAGCGATTCCGGCGCCCAACACCGGAGCCAATAGTTTCACCTGTAGATCCAGCGCGACGACCACGGTGGCGGCAATCAGAAGCCGATCGTCACGGATCCGAATCCAGCGCACTATCAGCCAGATCAAGACCGCAACCAGCGTGGCATCGAGAGCGAAGGTCGACAGCGTGGCCGACTGGGTGATCGCGAACGGACAGCACGCGTAGGCAAGAGCCGCGAGTACCTGCGCGATACGCCCGCCTCCGAATTCGCGGGCGGAGGCGGCGGCGGTCACGATTGCCAGCACAGCGGCGACGATCGACGGAATGCGCAGTGCGACAAGCGAACCCGGCGCTATCCAGTCCACGCATCGAGCGAGAAGTGGTAGCAATGGCCCCTGGTCGACGTAGCCGAAGGCGAGCCGAGCACCGGCCGATAAGAAGTACAGTTCGTCACCGAAGTAGTCGTATCGGTCCGCCCGCGCGACCAGGACAACCGAGACGAGCCCGGTAATCGCGACTACCGGTCGCAATGCGAACGGCGGCAAGGTATTTCGCAGTTCGGCGTGCCGTGTGGCAGCGGAAGTCGTCACAAGCGCCTCCTCGACACGACCCCCCAGGCCGTGCGGGTCGTCGCATCGCAAACCCGGACGGTCATGACAAGACGTCGACCCGCACGGCATAGTCACCGTCCGCGACCACAGCGGTAACGACGGCGGTCAGCGCCTTCGCGTACCGATCGATCGACGCGTGCGCCTGGGGGGTGTCGGGAAACATCAGGGTCAGGGTGGTCACCTCGTTGAACCGATTTATCCAGAGGTACACCTCGCTCGCGCTGGCCCGATTGCCGTACAGACCGCCGTTGATCCGATCGAACATTTCCGCACCCGCCATCCTGCGGACATCGACATATGACAGCATCGGCGCGGTCCAGCCCGGCTTGGTCCGGATGCCCAGCTCCGGGGTGACCAGCTCGAGCACCCGATGCGGTGAAATATCGGTCAGATCCTTGGCACGCTCGGCCGCATCCTGGACCGAGGCAACGAGCGAAGTGAAGGTGTCATCGGGCCGGATCGCCGCGGTGACCGGAATGAGGTTGGTGTACCAGCCCACCGAGGTCGCCTCGCCGGGGGTGGCGCGAGTATTGGCCGGGGCGAGGCCGAAATACCAATCCCGACCGGTCAATTCGAGCTCCGCCATGGCCAGCGCGGTAAACAGTCCGCCGATGAATCGGCCACCGTGATCCTGGCAGACCTGTTCGAATCGCACGGCGTCGGCCTCGCTCATCAGCGGCAGCGTCACCTGCGCGCCACGGATGCCGCCGTCGGCCAGTCCGAGGTCCAGTGGAAACGACGGCATATCACCGTCATTGAGCTGTAGCAGCTCGACCCAGTGCCGGATCTGCGGTGATTCCAGCGTGAGTTGTTCATTGAGCCGGCGTTCACGCGCACAGTACGCGAGGTGGCCGTCGACCGGCGCGGAAGGGACTCGGCCGCCGGACAATTCATTGCCGTACAGCATCAGCAGATCGACGCAGGACAATGCCTGCGCGAGCCCGTCGGTATGCAGATGATCCACGGCGGCGTACACCGTAAATGAATCACCGTGATCGATCACGCCGAAACTGAAGCAATCCCATTCGAACGGACCCGATGTTTCGGCCTGCACCCGCTCGCGAATCGCATCGCTGTCAAGGAATTCTTCGTGGTCCGTCGCGACGAATTCGATATCATCCGGCCGCACCACATGCCGCACGACCCGACCCTCGGCGGTAAACGAAAACCAGCTCGAAAACGTGTCGTGGCGACGCAGGAATGCGTTGAATGTCCGGGTCAGCGCTTCGCGGACCGGAGCGCCGGGAATATCGAAGGCAATCATGCACAATCGCGATGCCCGAACGCCCGTATCGGCATTGCGATGCGCGGTCCGCAGATATGCCTCCTGCTGGTAAGAGGGCATTGTCGGGTGTATCGGGGCCGTCCGCACCGCCGCCCGCGAACTCGGTGACGCCATCCATGTGGTGAGCCGACCGCGCTCGGGATGCCATTCATCGAAGAAACCGAAATTGACCAATGGATGCCCTCGATTCGTGAAGCCAGGAGAATGTCAGTCAACGGCATGTATTGCCGATCGACCATGGCCGGGCGCGAACTTTGTGATGTTCCCCAGAACCAATGGATTTCGCCGAAAGATCGTCCAAATAGCCTTATCTGCGCTGGTAATCGCCGACTATCGTGGCCACGCAATAGATCGTGGGAAGGATGAGCGAGTGCGAACTGCGACAGGGCTCATGACGCTCATCTGCGCAGTGGGTCTGGCCGCCGTACCCGTGACCGCACGATCGGAACCCAGCGGACAGATCACGGTCGCCGCGGCCACCGCCGCCGCACGCCCGGCCGCCGATGGTTCCGCTCTCGCGGGCCTGGTCGAGAATGCGGACGGCATGCTCGACCTGCGCGTCCACTCGGCCGCAATGGACACCGATATCCTCGTCAAAGTGCTTCGGGCGCCGGATAGTTCGGCGCCCGCCCCCACGCTGTACCTACTCAACGGTGCCAGCGGTGGCGCGGACGCCAGTAGTTGGCCCGAGCAAACCGATATCGTCGAGTTCTTCCGCGACAAGCAGGTCACGGTTGTCACCCCGATGGGCGGCAACGGCAGCTACTTCACCGATTGGCGCGACGACGATCCAATCCTGGGCCGCCAACGCTGGACAACCTTTCTGACTCGGGAACTGCCGCCGATCATCGACTCGGCCTTCAACGGCAGCGGCGCCAACGCGATCGCGGGGATCTCCATGGCCGCGACATCGGTATTCCAGCTCGCACTCGCGGCACCCGGGCGCTACCGGGCCATCGGCTCCTACAGCGGTTGCGTGCAGACCAGTGACCCACTGGGCCAAGCCATGATCGACGCGGTCGTACTGCGCTGGCGCGGCAATCCGAGCAATATGTGGGGGCCGCCGAACGATCCGGCCTGGGCCGCCAACGACCCCTATGTGCATGCCGAAATGCTGCGCGGCACAGCCGTTTACGTCTCGACCGGCACCGGCGTTCCCGGACCGCTGGACACCCTCGACGGCCCGGGAATCCGGGACAACGCGGGCAAACTCGTCGGCCAGCTCGTCAACGGCGGCGTGCTGGAGGCCATCACCAACCAGTGCGCGCACGCACTGCGCGAGCGCCTCCAACAACTGAACATCCCCGCCACCTTCGACCTGCGCCCCACCGGCACCCATTCGTGGGGCTATTGGCAGGAAGACCTGCACAAATCGTGGCCGATGATCCGCGACGCGCTGCGCGGATAGCGCACCAACTCAATTCAGCCGAGCGCCTACCCTGGCCATCGGCGGGGCCCAGCGGGGCCGCTGCGGACTGCCTTGCCTCGGCGGCGTCGGCGTGTTCGTCGCTGTTCGTTTGGCCCCGCTCAATGCTTGGTCGGTGAGAACCGTATCGGAGATGTGCCCACGAGCCACGCGGAGCAACTCTTGATCCGCTGGATTACGCAATACATTGTTGACGCTGGTCAAGACAAGGTCCGCCTGCCTGCTGCCGATCTCACCCAACATGCGCCTGGCGGCGAGGGCGTCGTTCGCGAATGGACCACCAGCCAGTGGGCCCGACGTGACAGTGCCGCCGCCGGCGACTGTTTGGAGAGCCCGGGCCGCGTCCTCTGTGGGTGTGCCCAGGTATGCATTGACGAATTGCTCCTCGCCCGCGGTAAGGGTGACACCTGCTGGCGCCGAGCGCCGATACCGGAATGCGGCGGCCTGCAAGGTGGCGAGATCCGCCGCGACTTCGCCGGGAGAACTGCCACCGTCGATGAGTCGAAGCGATGAGTCCTGGACGCGTTGGACCGCGGCCACCGCGCGACCGAGATGGTTATTGGCGAGCGTCCAGCCCTTGGAGTTGTCATCGACGATCGACCACGAGCGAATGGCGTTGAACATGATGTCCTCGTCGGTGAATCCGGCGGCGAGCAATGCCGCAGGCGCATCGGTGATCTTCCCGCCGATATCCACCAGACCCTGCAGCGCCGCGGCCGCGCCGCGCACGGTATTGATGCCGCCATTCGGCGCGGCAAGCGCGGCCTCCCGGGCAGCCCGCGCGAATACGGGCCGGTGCACGTATGCCTGTGCATAGGAACCCGTGGGTCCACCCACACCTGGCGCGCCCCAGAATCCCCATTGGCCCAATTGCGCCTCGCGCTCCATCCGGGCGAACGGCCGCAGCGGTGAACGGGTCTTTCCCCAGAGCCATTCGGTCGCTGGCGAACCGCTGACCGTGCTGAAAGCGGCAAGCACAGGCAGCATCCCCGCCCGCATGGAATGTCCAGCCCCGACCGTGCCCATACCGAGTGCGGTCGCGCTACCACCCGAACCCCGTGCGCCACTGCCTTGCGCCGCCAGCGCGAACCGATTGGCGATCCACTCGTTGCCCCGGTCCAGACCCGCGCTGAGCCTTTTGAGCTGCAGGATCGCGACAATCTCGACGATCGCGCCGATGATGAACACCACCATGACCTGATCGCGGGCCAGCGTGAACAGGTCTCGCAGGATCAGTACGTAGACGCCGAGAAAGATGGTGTAGGCGGTCATGCGCGCCGCGGCTACGAAGCCGTCGACGACATTGCGGATCAGGAACGTCTGGGTGGGTCCGTAGATGAATCCGCCTGCGGCGAAACCGAAGATCGACATCAAGCCGTGGTAGATGGTGTCGAGTGCGGCACGGATCACCTTGATCGCCAGCACCGCCCCGAAGGCCAGCAGGATCGCCCCGGCCAGCAGCAGCAATAGGCCGGTGCCGATCTGCTCGAAATTCGGATTGTCCATCGACTCCTCGGCCGCGCCGTCCCCGCAAGCGCCGATGCCCTTTTTCACCCGATCTTCGCTGCGCGCCGTGACACCGGCCGACCACGCCGCACGACATGCGGGCTGATCGTCGACCACATGCCCGAAGTTCCAGACCTGCAGCGGACGACGGGCGAAGTTATCGGTCAAGGTGCCCTGCATGGTCGCCACCATGCGCGACGGATCGACATTGCTATCGCCGTTCAACCCGGCCGCCACCGAAATGCCGAGATCGCGGCCCTGCGCCAGCAGACCGTCCGATGCGAGCACATCGGCCAGTGGCTCGGCCAGGAATATCGGCCCCAGCACGGCGACCATGAGCATGGTCCCCATTTGGAGAGTGGCCTTGGAGTACAAGCCGCGCACGACGAACCACGCGACGAAGAACGCACCGAGCGTCGCCGCGGTCACCAACATGATCGGCGTCGCGATCTGGCCGGTCAGGCTGTGCGCTACCCCGAGCAATGCCTTGGAGAAGATGTTCAGCCACTGGAAACTCAGGGCGTAGCCGATCAGCCAGATTGCCGTGATCACAATGATTTTCCAGCCCGCGAACTCCAGGCCGATCACCAGGGATATCGCGGTATTTCCCGGACTCAGTACGCCGCCGTGATCGGTGGCGAAGACATAGCTGGCAGCCTCGACGCCCGAGGAATCGGAGACGTGAGTCCAGCCGAGTGCACTGCCCACCGACGATCCGGCGGTGCGGGTGCCGCTCTCGGCCGCGGCCGAGGCCGTGGCGCCGAGCAGACCGGGGAAGACGACCAGAACGAAGACAGTGAGCAGGACCCCGACCGTCCAGCGGCGCCGGCGCGTAGCGCGGATCCACCTACGACACCGCAGCAGCACCGCGGGCAACTGCCAACGATCCGGATCCCAGTAATCCGATCTCCAGTTGTTCACCACTACAACCTGATTCGTTTCCGCGCACCCGAATCGCAGGCACGGCATGGCCAGACGAGCATCGAAGCGGACAAACCCTCGGAGCTGCTCAACAGTCTCCGGAAACGACCACCCGAACGCTAACCACGCGCCGTGAACGACCCCCCTCCACTCAGTGAACAGCGCACAGCGAAATCAACAGAGCCCGTTGGGTTTTCGTTTTCATCGCGACCGGAGCTGTTCACTGTTTGTTCGCCCCGCCAGGTCGCGGAATATTCGCGCTGGCGACGCATCATCAGGCGCGGATGCCGCCGTAGCGGTGCCTATGGTGCTGCTCGACTGAGCGTGCATGCCGACTGAAGCGGCTGTAGCCCAGCATTTTCCAGAATAGCGACCTAATCTACCGGTCTGTCCCGGCTTGGACCGCTAGTTCGATCGAGGAATAGCGACGATTGCCCGTCTATCGCTGTGACCGCGAGCGTGCAGCATCGCGAAAATCATCGGATCTCCCGATGAATACCGACCCTACAGCGGATCCGGGTTGACGTAGCCGGATTTCGGCGGCTCGATGATCACTTCCGGTTCAGCGGAGGGGCCGAGCGGCGGACGCTCGGCGACTACCGCGAACTGGCCCGTATGGTGTTCGCGGATGCGGGCTATTCGCAATACTTTTCGGCGAGCGAGGAACCAGCCACCGACCAAGGCCGGGCCCAGGATGACGATCATGGCGAGTACGGCGCTGCGCTGAACCATATCGCCGCTGGAGGCCATCAGGATTACCACGGCGGCAAGGAAGAGCAGGGTCGCGACATCGGTGTAGGGCGCGCCGGGTAGCCGGGAGGCTGGACGCCAGGCCAAACCGCGCCGCCACTCGCGCCACAGTCGCAGATGACAGAGCACGACCGCGGTCCACGACACAATGGTGCCGAGCGCCGATACGTTCAATACGATCTCGAAGGCCTGGTCGGGCACCACCGCATCGAGCCCGACCCCGACCAGGGCGATCGCGCCGGTCGCGAGGATGCCGACGTAGGGTACGCCCGTCCGCGACATGCGCGACGCCACACCGGGTGCGCTGCCGTTCATCGACATCGAACGCAGAATCCGGCCGGTCGAGTACAACCCGGCGTTGAGACTGGAGAAGGCAGCGGTGAGCACGATCAGATTCATGATCGAACCGGCCGCTGGCACACCGATTTTCGCGAAGAACGTGACGAATGGACTTTCCCCGGCCCGAAAGACCGTATAAGGCAATAGTAGTCCGAGCAGTACCAGCGAGCCGACGTAGAATAGTCCGATACGGGCGATGACGGAGTTGATCGACCGCGGCATGATCGTCTCCGGATGCTCGGCCTCGCCAGCCGCAATGCCGACCAATTCGACTGCGGCATAGGCGAATACGACGCCCGTGGTCACCGTGACCAGCGGCAGCAGGCCGGTCGGGAACAACCCGCCGTGCTGGGTGATCTCCCCTACACCGGTCGGCGCCCCCTGAATTGTGAAGCGGCCGGCCAGGAAGATGGTACCGACGATCAGGAAGCCCACCAGGGCCAGGACTTTGATCAGCGCGACCCAGAACTCCAGTTCGCCGAACCAGCGCACCGAGATCAGATTGGTACTCACAACCGCGATCAGCGCGACGAGCGCGATCACCCAGTGCGGGACGCCCTCGAACGCGCCCCAATAGTGCACATAGGTGGCGATGGCGGTGATATCGACGATCCCGGTCATGCACCAGTGGAAGAAGTAGGTCCACCCGACCGCGAAAGCCAGCTTCTCCCCATAGAACTCGCGCGCATAGGAGACGAACGATCCAGCGGAGGGCCGATGCAGCACCAATTCGCCGAGCGCGCGCAGGATGAAGAAGACGAATACGCCGCATACGGCGTACACCAGGAACAATCCCGGTCCGGCGCTGGCCAGTCGCCCACCGGCACCGAGAAATAGCCCGGTGCCGATCACCCCGCCGATCGCGATCATCTGCACTTGGCGCGCGCGCAGCGATCTGCGATAACCGACATCCTCGGCATGCAGCGCATCTGCGAGCGCCGATAATTCAACTGGTCCCCGAACTGCGATCACGACCAGGCCTTCCAGTGCGGGAAGTCATGTCGCGGAAGAATGTACCGTTATTTAGCGGTACATTCAATGAGTTTGTTTGAAGTTTCAACGGGTACCCTAGCGGGTCCGATCACATCCGAGACTACCGGCCAACCGGTTCGTGCAGATGCACAAAAGCCGAGGTCGAGGCTCTGCATCATGCCAATAGCCCCGCGCCGTCAATTGCGGTGAGCTGAATCCAGCACGCCGAACCCATGATCGGCTGGCGGATAAATGGAGATTCGGAGGATGTGGTGAAGCGATCTCGGCGGCGGCTCACGGTGCTCGCGGTGGCGGCAGGTCTGGCGGTGGCGGCGGGTCTGGCGATGGGCAGTTTCGGGGTGGCGGCCGCCGATCCGGCATTCCCGCCGAATTTTCCGCCGGATCAGAATCAGCTGCCGCAGTTGCCGACCGAGCCGCATATCTACGATCTATTGCCGATCCCGTCGCCGGATCAGGACCCGTGGTACGACGATCCCGCGGATCTCGCGTCGTATCAGCCGGGCCAGATAGTGCGCAGCCGCGAAGTGCAGACGCGGGTGCTCGGCATCCCCTTCCCGGTGTACACCGAACAGCTGCTGTTCCGCTCGAACGATGTGCACGACAATCCGATCGTCACCGCGACAACCGTTGTGGTGCCCGGCATTCCATGGCAGGGCAGCCCTCGGCCCGTGCTGTCCTTCCAGGAGGCGATCGACTCCACCGACTCGGCCTGCAACCCCTCGCACACCCTGCAGACCGGCACCATGAAGGAGTCCGCGCTGGTGATCTCCTGGCTGGCACAGGGTTTCGCGATCAACCTGCCGGACTTCGACGGGAAGTTCAATACCTTCAACACCTACGCCGAGGGCAAGATGGTCCTCGACAGTCTGCGCGCGCTGAAGAACGAGCCGGGCCTCGGACTCACCGATTCCGGCATCGCGCTGTATGGATATTCCGGGGGCGGTTCGGGTTCCATTCGCGCGGCCGAGCTGCGAGCGAGCTACGCACCCGATGTGCGGCTGCTCGGCACCACCATCGGTGGCACGCCTGGCGACCTGGTGGCAGAGGCCTGGTATGCGACCCAAGCGGAACCCGGGCTCACCGGTACGAGCAACTTCACCATGTGGCTCGGCTTCGCGAGTCTGGCCCGGGAGTATCCGGACGTCTTCGATCCCGCCGATCTGCTGACCACCGAGGGGCAGCAGATCATCAAAGACGTCCGAAGTCGTTGCTACGCAACCATTGCACTCACCGGTGTCTACCGACCCATCAGTGCCTACTACCAGCCCGGCAAGTCGCTGGAATCGTCGCCGGGGATCCTTCGAGTCCTGCAGGACAACAGCTTGGGCAGATACCTTCCGGATACACCGATCCTGTGGTGGCACGGCCTGTGGGATGAACTGATCCCACCGTCGGTAGTGCTGCCGACGGTCCAAAGCTATTGGGAGCGTGGCGCGGATCTGCGCTTCTACACCGTTCCGGTCCCCGAACACATCGTCAATGCCGTCACCGGCTGGCCGCCCGCGGTGGCCTGGACCAGCGCGGTGCTGCGCGGCCTGCCGCCGGGGCCGAAGTTCAAGGCGGATTTCCAGCCGCTGCCGCCCGGCTTTCCCGGAAGCTGAAAACGGCTGTGTCCGAACCGGTGATCGCAAAATGTTGCCGGTATCGGTCGGGTGTAGTGGCCAGCTGCCGCGAGAAGACCCGGTGCAGCGTCTCACCGTATTTGTAGCCGACCGCTTTGGCGATCGCGACAACCGTCAGATCTGTCGTCTCGAGCAGTCGCCGGGCCGCCTCGACACGTAGATTCTCCACGAAAGCAGCTGGCGTACTGCCGGTTTCGGAACGAAAGGCGCGGGCGAAGGCGCGCTCGCTCAATCCCGCCCTCGCTGCCAACGCGGCGACACTCAAGTCTTCGTCCAAATGGTCGGGCAGCCATTGCTGCACCGCCCGGATCGCCGGGGTGCGCGCGGGCTGCGCACGTAGTTGGGCGCTGAATTGCGCTTGGCCGCCGGGTCTTCGGGTGAAGACGACGAACCATCTGGCAATCAACTGCGCCACCTCGGTGCCGTGATCCGCCTCGACCAGGGCGAGCGCGAGATCGATGCTCGCGGTGACCCCCGCCGAGGTCCACCGGTTGCCATCGTTGACGTAGATCCGATCCGGCTCGACCAGCACCCGGGGGAAACGCTCGGCCATCACCGCACACGCGCCCCAATGCGTTGTCGCACGATAACCGTCGAGCAATCCGGCACCGGCCAGCAGGAGCGAACCGGCGCATACCGACGCCACCCGCCGCGATCGCCGGGCAATGGCCGGAAGCTCGCGCACCACCTGGGCGGATACCGACGGGACGAAGGCGCCGTTTCCACCGATCACGATCATGGTGTCGATCTCGTCGTCACCGGTGGCGATCTCGGGCAGGGCATGTTCGACATGCATCCTCAGACCACCCTCCACCGCGACGGTGCCCGCCCGCGGCGATGCCGTCACTACGTGGTAGGCAGGTGCGCCGAGGATGGCGTTGGCCGCACCGAAAATGTCCATGGGACCGGCCAATTCGATCAGCTGGATGCCGTCGTAGACCACGAGGACAATCGTGCGGGGCGTCGACACGTCCCTATCATCACCGCACACCCCCAGGGCTGTCACGGCAATGTGCAGTCCGATCACCCCGCGTGCCGGACCGGCGCGACCACACCGGCGGCATGCCGTCCGAGGAAGGGAATGATCAGATCGGCGACGCGGTCACCGAACTGCGCGTGCGGATAGTGCCCGGCGTTCTCGATGACGACCACCTTGCCGATGCCCATGGGCATGGCCGCGACGATCGCCATGGCTTCGGCCTTCGGGTCCGGGAAATCGGGATCCTCGGCACCCATGATCAGCAGCGCGGGCCGGTGCACCTGTGACAGCGCCGCCTCGGCATCGGCCGGAGTGGTCTTACCGGCCTTGCGGAACTCGCGCCACCGGCCGGGTTCGCGCAGGGTCGTCAGCACGCCGTCGAGGTAGCTCGAAAAGTCCTCGGGCTTGGTCGGATACGCGATATCGAGGTACCCGCGCCACAGCCGAGGCGAGCCCAACAGCAGCGTGCCCATCAACCGCACCAGACCGCGCCGGTATCGCGGCACCGTCCACAGAGCACCGATATCCAGTCGCTGCCTCTTGGTGAACGGGTTGATCTCGACGATGGCACTGACCAATTCGGGCGCCTCGGCCGCGGCAATGGTCGCCGCGCCGCCGGACAGGGAGTGGCCGACGATTACCGCCGGGCCGCCGAAATGCCTTACCACACTGAGCAGATCGCCCGCGACATCGGTTCGGTTGATGGCCGCCTTGCCGGTTACCGACGGCCAGCCGGGGCTGGATTCGCCGTGCCCGCGCAGGTCGGCATTCACCACCCGGTAGCCCGCGGCGACCAGTCGCGGTACGAGATGGCGATAGTCGTGCCGGGAGGTTCCGATGCCGTGCGAGAGCACCACCAGCGGTCCGTCCCCGACGACATCACAGGCTATCCGGCCCTCCTCGAATGTCACGAACTCGGTCATTTGTCTTACCTTCCAGGCGTTTTCGAAAGGTCGCGTGACGCGCGATGTGCTCGAATTGAACGCCGGAATCGCCCCTTTGTCGGTAGCCCCGACCGGATCGGTCAGATAGACAGCGGATTTCGTCAGTCCCTGATCCAACCGGCCCCGACCGGCTGTTAGCGCACCTCAGCGCGAGCTACCTTGCAGCTAGCACAGCGGCTAAGATGTGATTGGCGTCACATTTTATAGGTCGGGGCAACGATACCGAGGAGGACAATCATGTCCGGACTGGTGCAAAAGAGTTTCGACAAGCCCGAAGAGACCCGCTTGTTCGAGGAAGGCAAGGGCAAACTCGATCTGGTCAATCTCGACGGCGGCCCGGTCGGCCGAGCGGTTTTCGAACCCGGTTGGCGGTGGTCGCAGCACGTCAAGCCGATCGCCCAGACCGACAGTTGCGAAGCAGCCCATATGGGCTACTGCCTCTCGGGCCGACTGATGGTGGCCATGAACGACGGCGAACAACAGGAATACGGCCCCGGCGACTTCATGATCGTCGCACCCGGACACGATGCCTGGGTCGTGGGCGATGAACCGTGCGTCATGCTCGACTGGCAGGGTGTCGCCGACTACGCCAAGCGGTGAGCACTCAGTCCCAACTCGGCGCGGCGTCGTAGCGGCGGCGCATCTGACGGCGACGGTAGAACACCTCGTCCACCGAGAGCGTCGTGGTGGTGACCGGCGCCAAGCGGATGTTCAGGCCGAGTTCCCTGATGCGATGCTCCAGATCGATGCGGCGCTCCGGCGGCAGGTTGGACCACATCGTCTCGAAGCGGCCACGAACCGGAGTGTCGGCGGCGGCGATCAGGTCCAGCAGCAGCGGCCAGTAGTGGGCCTCGGTGGCGATGCCGGGCAATGCGGACACCATCGCATCGTTCATCTGCGCGAGCAGCGCTATCATCCGGCGCTGGATGCCGGCGTCGGCGTGTGCCATCAGGCTGAAAAGTCCACGCCAGAGGTCGGATTCGATGCGGCCCTCCAGGCTGCCGACCAGTCCGGCCAGCGCCGCGTCGTTCGCGATGATCGGATTCGCCGCAAGGGCCCCCAGGGCCCACTTGCTCAGCCGTCCGATGAAGGTCAGCAGCTCCGGTGCCGCACCGGCCCGGAGATAGGTCGCGATGAGATTGCCGATCATTTCGGTGGACCCGACGCTGAGCAGAACATCGCCGATCGACGCGGACAGATCGGCCTCGCAGCGCGCGAACGTGGACAGCGCGGCCAACTGCAGTCCCGTCGACCCGGTGAGCACGGTGTGCACCATCCGCGGAACCCGCTGCCGCGGCCCGGCCAGCAGTTGACGAAAGATGGCGCTCACACCTGTGACGGAATAGGCGTATGCGGCGGAGAAGATCAGGCCCTCGTCATCGAGCACGCCCTGTTCGAAGGCCACACACAGGGTCGGTGTGGCGAAGGCGTCGAGGAACGGTCCCGCTGTGATGTAGTCCTTGCGGGCCAACATTTCGTTGAGAATCCGCACGATGGGTTCCGGCGGTGCCACCTCGGCGAGCTGGCCGACAGTGCGCGGATCCATATACGGCGCACAGTCGGCCACATACGCGGGCGCCAGCATGGCAACCGTCTCGGCTGCCTTCTTCGGATGATCGACACCGACCGCACCCGCGGCCCGACCCGTCATCATCGGCGGCACGAGGCGCTGCACCAGCGGCATCGAGATGCGCAGCGGAATGATCGGCACCAGTTTGCTGATCCGCTCGAACGTCTCGTTGTGCTGGTCGAAGATCAGTCCCGCCAGCCGTTCCTGGAGTTCGTGCAGATTCTCACTGCCCAACCGCTCCAGATGCGCGAGTCGCTCCACTGGCGCATGCAAAGTCCGTGACAGCAGGACGATCTGGGCACCGGTTACCAGATCACTCATCAGCCGAGCCGGCTCCCGAACATGATCTTCTTCGTCACCGCACGGAACGGTCGGGGCAGCGCGCCGACCATCTCATCGACGGCCTCGATGAGCGCCGCCGTCTCGAGTTGCTTAGCCGCGCGGAACATCTCGAGCAGTTCGGCGGCCTCCTGTTCGGTGATCAGCCCGGTTGCCGCCAGCGGCCCGCGTAGTTCGTGTTCTAGGTCGGTCCTGGCGGTCATAGGGCTACCCGTTTCTTCTTCTATCGCAACGTCGATCACTCGTGAAAGCCCCGAGCATAGGGGTCTCGGCGACCGGGCGGGGCAGTGCGTAAAGAATTCGTTATCCAAAGATCTTCATAACTTTTTTGAAAGGGATGGCTTCCTTTTTATTTGTGCCGCAAGACAACTCGGGTTTTGTTCTCAGTCACGGGAAGTTGCGCGTTCGGCTGTGTGCGCACATCTGTTTGTATCTGGGCATGATGGATCGGTGTCGGCTCGCCAAGGTCCATTCCTGCCTCGGGAGCCACACATGCCCACGTCCGGCCTGACGCGCCGGTCGTTTCTCGGCGCGACGGGTATCGGCACCCTCGCGCTCACCGCCGCGTGCACCGGCATCGCCACCACGGGAAGTGGCGGCATGCTCTTTCTCTCCACGCAATTCCGCCCCGCCGACGAGGCCGAGCGGTTTCGCAACCTGCTCGGCAAGACGGCACCGGGCGTCAGCTATGTGACCATCGAGGAGAGTCCGTTCGCGAGTCAGGTGCGCAGCCAGGTCGGGGCGGGCTCGACGCAGGTCGGTCTGCTCGGCGGGTTGCACGGCGATATCGCACCGCTGGCCGACGGCTATCTCGAGGATCTCACCGGCCTGCTCTCCGATCTCGGCAACCGCGGCTGGCCCGCCGCCTACCTGCAACTGGCGCGCGCCGGTACCGACCGGACGTGGTACATCCCTTGGGCCACAGCCAGTTACGTACTTGCCGCGCACGCCGACGCACTGCAACACCTGCCGTCGGGCGTGGATGCCACGGCCCTGACCTACGACCAGTTCCTCGACTGGGCGATCGCCGCGCGCCGCGCCAATGGCAACCGACCGATGCTCGGACTGCCCGCCGGGCCGAAAGGACTGCTGCACCGCTTCACCCAGGGTTATCTGCTGCCGTCGTTCACGGCCGGTCAGATCACCACCTTCCGCTCGGCGGAGGCCGTGACGGCCTGGCAGTACTTCCGCGAACTGTGGGCCAATTGCGCACAGTCGAGTACGAATTACGACTTCATGCAGGAGCCGCTGGCCAGTGGCGAGGTACGCATGGCCTGGGACCACGTCGTGCGCCTGGTGCACGCGCCCGAACACGACCCGCAGGATTGGCGCATGCTGCCCGCACCGTGGGGCAAACACGGTCTCGGCTATATGGCCGTGGTCGCCGGGCTCGCGATTCCCAAGCGCAGCACCGATGCCGAACTCGCGCAGCGCACCATCAGCGCGCTGACCAAACCGGAAGCCCAGATCGAACTGCTGCGCTCCAATGGCTTCTTCCCGTCGGTCGACACCATCATCCCGGACGATCTGCCCCCGGCGGTCGAACTCGAGGCCGATGCCGTGCACCGGCAGCAGCAGGCACCGGGCGCGATCCTGTCGCTGCCGCCGGTCGGTCTCGGTCAGCGCGAGGGTGAGGTGAGCAAGGTGTTCAAGGACAGCTTCCGCTCGATTGTGTTGGACGGCGCCGATATTCGAGCCACACTCGATCAACAGGCGCGGGTGCTGCAGGGCATTCTCGACGAGCTGAAGGTGCCGTGCTGGGCACCGGATCCCGTCGCCGACGTCTGCGGGGTGGGGTAGGTATGCGAGCGCGTCTCGGTTCCCCGTGGATTCTGCTGCTGCCCTCGATCGTGCTGCTTGCGGCGTTGTTCGGTTGGCCATTGGTTCGGGCGGTCTTCGACGCGTTCAGCGACGATCACGGCTTCACGATCGCGCACTGGCGGCGCTTGTTCGACGATCCGTATTTCCTTACCTCGCTGCGCAATACGCTGCTGTTGATCGTGATCGTGGTGCCGATCCAGTTGGTGCTCGCGGTTGGTATGGCGCTGCTGATGCAGGCGCGGCCGCGGTTCGCGAGCGGTCACTTCTACCTGTGGTGCGTGCCGCTGGCGATCTCCGAACTGGCCGCCGGACTGGTGTGGTTGTCGATCTTCGGCAGTCGCGGATACCTCAACTCACTGCTGGTCTGGCTCGGGCTGTCCGAGGACGGCGTGCAGTGGTTGAACTATCAGCACACCGGCACCATGCTGCTCGCGGTGGTGATCGCCGAGATCTGGCGGGCGACCTCGCTGGTCTTCGTCATCGTGGTGGCGGGCGTGCAGCTGATTCCGCGAGATTACGACGAGGCCGCCCAGGTGTTCGGCGCGAACTTCTGGCAGCGGCTCCGGCATGTGACGCTGCCCCAGCTCGGACCGAGTCTGCAGGTCGCGCTGATCCTGCGCACCATTCTCGCGTTGCAGGCCTTCGCCGTGGCGCAGGCTCTCACCGGGCGCGACTTTCCGCTGCTGGTCGGCGAAACCTACGAGTGGTACTCGAATCTGCAGAATCCGGCGGTGGCGAGCGCGGTTTCGCTTGTGGTGCTGGTCATCTCGCTCGGGACCGCGGTGTTCTATCTGCGGACGGTCAGGGCGCCGGAGGGGTCGCGATGAGCGAGACCAGGGTGCTACCGCCGATCGATCGCGCACCGCTGCGCCGACGCCGGTGGCGGGCCATCGGAGTGCAGGTGGCGTGCATCGCGGTGACGCTGTTCATGGCGCTGCCGATCGTGCTGATCGGACTCGCCGCGGTGTCCTCGCGCGAGGCGCTGAACGAGTTCCCGAAACCATTGCTGCCCAGCGAATTCTCCACCGAGACGCTGCAGTCATTTTTCCGCGCCACCGGAACCGTTCCAGCACTGGGCAACTCGGTGCTCGTCGGGCTCTACACGGTCTTCTGGTCGCTGGTCATCGGCGCGCCCGCCGGATATGCGTTGGCCCGCAATGTTTTCCGCGGCAAGGACACCTATCAGATATTCATCCTGTTCGTGCGGGCGCTGCCGATCGTAGTGCTCTCGGTGCCGCTGGCCACGATGTTCCTGCGGCTGGACGTTTACGACACCGTCTTCGCGGTCACGCTCGTGCACACCACGCTAGCGCTGCCGACCACCGTGCTCATTACCGCGAGCATTTTCGTCGCGGTACCGGCCGATCTCGAGGAGGCGGCGCGCGTATTCGGTTGCACACGCTGGCAGGCGGCGCGCAAAGTCGTTGTGCCGCTGGCGCTTCCCGGGCTCGCGGCATCGTCGATCTTCACCTTCGTGCTGTCGTGGAACGAGATCCTCGGCGCGACCATCGTGACGCTCGGACATCGCACGCTGCCCGCGCAGGTGCTCACCACGCTCGGTGAGGCGTCGACGCCGTACCGGTTCGCGGGCGGGTTCGCGCTGATCATTCCGGCGCTGGTCTTCATCTTCGTGATGCGGCGCTACCTGGTGAACATGTGGGGGACGACGCTGAGATGACAGAGGTTGGGATGACAGAGGTTGGAATGACAGGGGTGTACGGCATATGGCCGAGGTGATTCTGCGGGATCTGGTGAAGACCTACCCCGGCAGCACGACGCGCGCCACCGACCAGGTCTCGCTCGAGACCGCCGACGGCGAATTCATGGTGCTGCTCGGGCCCTCCGGCTGCGGTAAGACGACGCTGCTGCGCATGATCGCCGGGCTGGAACTGCCCGACTCGGGGCAGATCGTGATCGGCGGCAAGGATGTCACCTACCTCGAACCGCGGCGGCGCAATCTGTCGATGGTGTTCCAGTCCTACGCCGTCTTCCCGAATAAGAAGGTCGCCGACAATATCGGCTTCGGTCTGCGGGTGCACGGCGTGCCAACCGAGGAGATCCGACGCAAGGTCGCATGGGCCGCGGATCTGCTGCAGCTCACGCCGTACCTGGATCGGTACCCGGCGAAGTTGTCCGGCGGCCAACGCCAGCGCGTCGCGGTGGCACGCGCGATCGTCATGGATGCCGATGTGCTGCTCATGGACGAGCCGCTATCCAATCTGGATGCGCTGCTGCGACTTTCGTTTCGGGCCGAGCTGAAGAAGTTGGTCGGCGAGCTCGGCACCACCACGATCTATGTCACCCATGATCAGGTCGAAGCGCTGTCGCTCGGCGATCGCGTCGCGGTCATGCGCGACGGGCTGATCGTCCAATGCGGTTCGCCGACAGCGGTTTACGACGGACCGGCGACCGAATTCGTCGGCGGATTCCTCGGCAGCCCCCCGATGAACTTCCTCACCGGGATCGTCGACATCGGCGAGGCCGGACCGCATATCGATCTCGGCGGGCAGGCACTATCGGTGCCCGCCGCGCTCGCATCGTTCAACGGTAAGAAGCTCAACCTCGGCATCCGGCCCGAGGCCATTGTCGTCGGCGCCGAAGCGGGCACCGATTCGGTGCGCGCCGAACTCCAGGTGCTGGAGCCGCTCGGCTCGTCCACCCTGCTGACCACCGATGTCAGCGGCCAGACCGTCAAGATTCAGACGCAGCCCGGCTTCCGGGCCGACCAGGGCGATGCGCTGAACCTGCACCTGCCGGCGCAGGCCTGTCGCTGGTACGACCCGGAAACCGGATTATTGCTGGAGAGCTCAGTGTAGATATCCGGTGGAAACTTCGCCGTATCCGATCAATTCGACGCCCGAATATTGTGGAGTCAATCCTTCCATGCGTACCGGTGCGCCATCGAGAGTCAGTTTTGCCTGCTGCAAGATGCGGCAGCTCGGTGAACAAATATTGTGGATGGCCATCGCGCGCCGCGCCTGCCCCGGCGTCAATTCACCCGGATCGGTGAAACAGTCGCCGATATTGGAGATTATCGATCGCATTATCGGCTAACCAACTCTCACGGGCACGGCTGATACTTGCACGATCCGACCACGGCCGGCGGTGAGCGACACCAAGGCGATATTGCCGATAGCAGTAATCAGTGGACCCGCGACCGTAGCGAATTGATATCCACTCGCCAGCAGCACTCCCAGTACACCGAGCGCACCAGCGAAGGCATTCGCGGCGAACATTTGCCAGGTTTCTTCCTGAGGCTTCGACCAGGCGTGCCGCAGCGTCGGAATGGTGGCGATGAGATTGGCGCAGATAGCCACCACCGCACCGAACGTCTTCTCCGATATTTCCACCGTGACCAGTACACATGCGATGGAAGAGAGCAAACAAGCCCAATCGATATTGTCCCCGGGTCGCAGACTCACGCCACGGCGCAGACCGAGGGCGATAACGGCGACATTCATACTCGCCGACGCAGCATTGATGCCGGCCGCAAGATATGCGCCCGCCAGATATGCGACCACCGCGAATACGATATTGGCAGTACACCAGGCCACCCAAGACGCCATCCGCGGTCGCGTGACGCCGTCCATAATTCCGACCAGATATGCGACCACTCCATACAGTGAGATGCCGACGCTCACCAAAGCTGCCGACGTACTCGGACTCCAGAACTCACTCACGTGCACCATTCCTCGTTTTTCGCGCAGACATGCGCAAGACAGCCACAACCGGCAATTCAACCCGCATGCGAACACACCGAAGGAGACAAATCCGGTGCGACGATGGGGACCGTATCTGCCGTGGATGAACACTTCGGGATGATTTGTTCGTTCGCGATTGAAACTATCGTTACACGGAGGTTCCGGCGCGACAAACGCGACAGGTCGGCCGTAACGAACTTTTACGTCGGTAACTGACGCTTAACAGGATTGGTTACTGAGCTCACATCGATGCGGAATCGACATCAACAAGCGCGGTTTCGAGGGCAGACACACGAAGACCCCAGCCGTAGCTGGGGTCTCCCGTGGTTACGCCGACCGTTGTGCGAGTCGAAACCTCTGCACCCCGGCCTCGGTAGTGAGCCTGCCACACTTGCCGGGAATCGTCGCGCCGAGCGTGACGCCTGCGGGACGTCGCAGCGCGCGTGCATCTGCAAGTCCGGTTGAGTCGCTCCCGACCAGGCAATATCCATCGACCGAAGCTTTGTTAAGATAACGAAACGGCAACTTCGTGATCATCCCGTGTCCGAACTGTTCGACTCGGAATGTAGGGCTCATGACAGGATCCCGATGGATCATGCAGCCGCAGTGCCGTTTTCGAGTTCGGCAACCGAAGAGCGCCGGGCTCGGACTACCGTGGCAGCAATGACCGCTCACCCTGCTGGAGGCCTTTTTGCGCAGCATCGCCCGCATATTGCTCCTCATCTCAGCGCTCCTCGGCATCGCCATGCCGACTTTGCCCGCCGCGTTCGGCGCACCGGTCACCGATGACTTCACTGCCGGAAAGATTGACGAGTTGCTGGCAGTGCGGACTGCCTCGCCGGGCTCGAGCAAGGGTGAGCTGATCGAACGCTTGTCGGCTCGCCTGCTCGGGACGCCGTATGGCGCGGATATGCTCATCGGCTCGGCGGACCAGCCCGAACAGTTGGTCATCGACCTGCGGCGGGTGGACTGCTTCACCTATCTCGACTACGTCCAGGCGCTCAGCAGGTCCAACGATCGCGACCAGTTCGTCGCGAATCTGATCGCGACCCGCTACACCGACAGCCGCGTCGAGTTCCAGCAGCGTAAGCACTTCTTCAGCGATTGGTCGCATATCGCGCGCATCGCGGCCACCGATATCACCGGCACGCTGAGCCCGACCGCGGTGACCGTCACCAAACACCTCAACGCGAAAGCCGATGGCGGAATGTATCTTCCAGGCGTGCCGGTGGTCGATCGCGATATCACCTACATCCCCAGTGCCGCAGTAGACGAGGGCGTCATCGGTGGGCTCCGCACCGGTGACTACATCGGCGCCTACGCCGACCAGCCGGGACTCGATGTCACCCACGTCGGAATCTTCGTCATGACACCGAGCGGCCCGGTCTTCCGCAACGCATCCTCACTCGCCGCAAACAACAAGGTGGTCGACTCCCCCTTCGCCGAATACGTGCGCACGACCCCGGGCATCATGGTGCTGCGCGCGCAGTAGCCGCACATCCGTCCGGGGTGTGATCAGTCCGAGGTCGGCATCGTGGCGGCGATACAGCGGTGACCATGGACCTTCGAGAACGGGCGTAAGGCCCATATCGAGCGGCACAGGACGCGAAGACACTCGATGGTATGACCCATACCAGCGCTTCTCCCGTACGTTCGGTGCCGGACCACCAGACAGTGCTGGCGGCGATGCGCTTGGCCAGCCGAGCACCGTCGCTGCACAACACCCAGCCGTGGCGTTGGGTCTTCGACGGGGTCCGACTGCAGCTGTATCGCGACGACGACCGCCTGCTGACCTCAGCAGATCCACTTGGTCGACAGCTGGTGATCAGCTGTGGCGCGATGCTGCATCACGTGCGTACCGCCTTTGCCGCCAAGCGGTGGCACACCGATACCACGCGGCTGCCCGATGCCGGGCGCTCCGACTACCTCGCGGTTATCGAGTTCCGGCCCTGGCCCGATCCGCCGGACGGCGTGCTGGCCCGTGCCGGCGCCATCGATCGGCGACGTACCGACCGACTGCCGCTGCTCGCGCCGACCGGCCTGTCACAGCTCCTGCACACCGGAAGAATGCTGGTGACACCGCACGACCTCGCACTCGATGTCCTGGACGAGAGTGCCCGCGCGAAACTGGCAGGTGCCTCCGACCACGCCACCGCGGTCCGCCGCTACGACACGGAATACCAAACCGAATTGCATTGGTGGGCTGGACATTCCGGCGACCTGGAAGGTGTCCCGCGCGAATCCTTGGTCTCCGATGCCGAATTCGCCCGCGTCAGTGTGGGACGCGCCTTCCCGGCGGCGCCGCATTCGGCCCGCCGCGGCGATCTCGAGGACCAGGCGCGACTGTTGGTGCTCAGCTCACCCGGCGAGTCGGTCACCGCGTGGCTGCACACCGGCGAAGCACTTTCCGCTCTCCTGCTGGAATGCACGACCGCCGGACTGGCAAGTTGCTCGATGACCCACATCACCGAAATGCCCTCGGCCCGAAAGATTATCGCCGGCATGCTCGCCCACCCCGGCATCCCGCAGGTAATGATCCGAGTCGGCACCGCACCCGACGACGAACCCGAAACCCCACCGGCACCGCGCCGCCCGCTCACCGACATCCTGACGATGCAGCCTTGAATCGAATACCACCAGCGTGCTGGAGCCGCGGCCGGACGGTGCGCGCCGGGCAGGCGGGCGACGATATCGGCGCGGGCATGCCGGCGCTCTACAAGCTGGCCGCCCGCGCCGGACTCGCCCCGGCCGGCCCCCGTCGACGATCTGTCCGGCAGCTCGAGATCTCGAGCGGTTCGGTCGACACACAGGTGCCCGGACCGACGTCGGTGGCCGCATGATGCTCTGCCGCGACCTGCTGTTTCGCCCGGTGTGACATGGGATACACCACCGGAGCAGAATACGCATTATGGAAGACAAATCGACCGTGTCCGGCCAGCCGCCGGTGACGGAAACTTTGTCTCAGCTGCGGCTGCGTGAACTGCTCGGCGAGGTCCAAGAACGCATCGCCCAGATTGTCGGTGTCCGCGATCAGATGGACCGTCTGATCGAGGCGATGCTGGTGGTAACCGCCGGATTGGACCTGGACAACACGCTGCGCTCGATCGTGCACACCGCCATCGAGCTGGTCGACTCCGAATACGGCGCGCTCGGCGTCCGCGAAACCGACGAGACCAGCAACGAGCTCGCCGAATTCGTCTACGAGGGTATCGACGACCGGACTCGGGTCATGATCGGCGATCTGCCGCGCGGTCACGGTGTCCTCGGCCTGCTCTTCGAACAACCGAAACCCATTCGGCTGCTGGATCTTTCGAAGCATCCATCATCGGTCGGCTTTCCCGCTCACCACCCGCCGATGCATTCCTTCCTCGGCGTACCGGTGAAGGTGCGCGACGAGATCTTCGGCAACCTGTACCTGACCGAGAAGGCCGGTGGTCAGGAATTCACCGAGGACGACGAAGTCGTGGTGCAGGCGCTGGCCGCCGCCGCGGGTATCGCCATCGCCAACGCCCGCCTCTACGAACAATCCCGGACCCGCCAGCAATGGCTGGAGGCCAATCGCGATGTCGCTACCGAACTGCTCGCCGGCGGTGAACCGAATGAGGTGCTGGAGCTGGTCGCCGACCGGGCGCTGCAACTGACCCAATCGGCGTGCAGCTTCCTCGCACTCCCCGAAGATCCGGATATTCCACCCGACGAGGTGACCGACCTGGTCGTCGTCGCCGCGGCCGGTGTCGATGCGCACAAGCTGACCGGACAACGCATTCCGATAAACGAGTCGGACTCGGGCATCGCATTTCGGGACAACCGGGTCCTCGCGGTCGACCGGCTGAAATACAGCCTGCGGTTCGGCAAGCCGACCGAATTCGGTCCGGCGCTGGTACTGCCGCTGCGGGCCGAACAGACGGTCATCGGTGTGCTCACGATCCTGCGCCCACCGGGGTCCGGGCCGCTCGACACCGCCGGGCAGGCAATGATGGCTGCCTTCTCCGCCCAAGCCGCACTGGCACTTCAACTGGCCCAGAGCCAGCGCCGCAACCGCGAACTCGATGTGCTCTCCGACCGCGACCGGATCGCGCGCGATCTGCACGACCACGTGATCCAGCGCCTCTTCGCGGTCGGTCTCTCGCTGCAGAGCACCGCCCAGCGGGCCCGGGTACCCGAGGTCAAATCTCGGCTCACCGAGACCATTCAGGACATCCAGTCGATCGTGCAGGAAATCCGGCATTCGATCTTCGATCTGCACAGCAGCACCGCCGCGGATGCCCCGACGCTGCGCAAGCGGTTGCACAGCATCATCGCCGAAATGATCGGAGAAAGCGGGTTGCGCACCACGGTTCGGCTGGCCGGACCGGTCTCGGTGTTGGAGCCGCCGCTGTCCGAGGACGTCGAGGCGGTGCTGCGCGAGGCGGTGAGCAATGCGGTGCGGCACGCGTCGGCGACGACGGTATCGGTCCAGCTGCGGGTGCGCGACGATGTCACCATCGAGATCATCGACGACGGTGTCGGCATACCCGACGACTTCGAGCGCATGAGCGGATTGGCGAATCTGGCGGCCCGCGCAGAGCAGGCGGGCGGCAGCTTCAGCATTACCAACGGCGAGGACGCAGGCACGGTGTTGCACTGGTCGGCGCCGCTGCCCTGAGCTGGCTTGCCGGGCTCAACCCTTCGCATGAGCGGTCTTTGGACCCTGTGGTTTGTGACCAACGCCAGGCGTGCGCGAGGGCCTCGGATTCCTAACCTACGAGTAGCCGATCTATCGGAAACCCGAAGGGAAACCGACCATGACCACCCAGCACCACGATCCACATCGGCTGGCGTCGGCCGAAGTAGTGGTCGGAACCGACAGCTCCGAAGCGGCCGATCTCGCCGTCCGATGGGCCGCCGAAACCGCCTCCCAGCGGGGTCGACGTCTGCGCATTGTGCACGGTCTAGACCTCGCGGCAGCGGGGTCGGTCTACGGGATCTACGACGTGATCATGCCGCCGGTTATCGATGCGATCCGACGCGAAGGCGCGGAGATGCTGCGTAGGGCTTGCCGAATGGCCCATCAGGTCGATCCGGATCTGATCGTGGAAACCGAACTTTCCGAAGCCAATCCGGCACATCTGTTGATCGAGCTCTCCGAGGCGGCGCATCTGGTCGCGATCGGCACGGCGGGTTCCGGTGGCACCCTGAGCTATCTCGGATCGACGCTGCTCGCGGTCGTAAGCCATGGCCGCGGTGCGATCGTGGTCGTGCGTGACACCGGCGCCGAACAGCGGACCCGACGCGTCGGCCCGGTCGTGCTCGGCGCCGACGGCGGACCGGTCAACGCGGGTGCCGTCGGGGCCGCTTTCGCCGAAGCCAGCGAACGCAGAACCCGACTCGTCGCCGTCCACGCTTGGAGCGACCTGGATTTCGGCCGCTTCACCGGACTCCCCTACGCCGTCTGCCATCACGACGCCGAGACCGCCGGACAGGCGATCCTGACCGAACAGCTCACCGGCTGGCAGGAGAAGTACCCGGACGTGCAGGTCATCCGCAAGGTGTACCTGTCGGGGCCGCGGCAGGCACTGCGCGAATGGTCGCGTTCGGCGCAGCTGCTCGTCGTCGGCAGCCGAGGGCGCGGTGGATTCCGCGGACTGTTGCTCGGCTCCACCACCGATGAGCTGGTGCAGACCGCGCACTGCCCGGTCATGGTCGTCCGCCCGCAGTAGAGCGCGGTACTCACCTGGTCCGAAGCAAGCTCGGCGCTGACCCCGTCCGCCGCAAGCGCGCGCGGCGAGTTCCCAGGGTGCGTTAATCGGGGCGCACGGTGATGTTCACATCCTGTTTACGATGTCGGGATGCTGATTCAGGACGCGCAGGAGAGATCGGTCGCACCTGCGGGGGAAGTGGGGACGGCGCGTCCGTGGCGATCTCGGTTGATCTGGGGCAGTTTCGTCGGCGCGGTTGTGGTGCTGGTCGCGGGGCAGTTGATGGCCGTGCATATCAATGCGCTCGGCCCGTTGACCAGTCTTTCTTGGGACTATGTCGGACGACCCAAGTCGGCGACGACGCCGTGGGCCGGGTTTCTGTTGGCGCTGATCGGCGTCTCCTGGAATGTGCGGGTGCGTGCGCTGGCCGCGGCGGTCGGCATCGATGTGGTCTTCGTGATCATTCGGGCAATCGAGGGGCGGCTGTTCACGGTCGGCAACGGTCCGACCATTGTGCTCACCGCGCTTGCGGTGATCGCGGCCGTGCGCTGGACCGGTGCTCGGCGCGAAACCGCGCTGCGCACAATCGCTCTCGGTGCACTGCTGATCCTGGCGACCAAGGTCGGCGAGATCTGGCTGGACATCACCGCATGGGCCTGCCCGACTGTGCTCGATCCCTATGCCGAACTTGCCGATCACGCGCTCGGCAATCCGTCGTGGCTCATCGGACAGGCGCTCGACGCGGCGGGACCGGTGCCGCTGGGTGTGGTGCGCTGGGTGTATTTCGAACTGCCGGTCGCGGCCATCGTGGTCGCCGCGTGGCAGCTGCGGGGCGTGACCGCGGGTGTGTGGCCGCGGCACTATCTGGTGCGCACATTCCTGACGCTCGGCGTGGTCGGCCCGCTGTTCTATGTGGTCTTCCCCGTGGTTGGGCCGGTGCTCGCATTCGGCCCGCAGGGGCAGGGTTTCGAGCTCGCCGATGTCTGGCCGAATATCGTTCCGGCACTGCCGTCCTCGGTCGATTCGATGCAATTCGACGGCATCACACCGCGTAACTGCATGCCGTCACTGCATACGGCGTGGGCGCTGTCGCTGTTCATCCATTCTCGGCGCGGGCCGCTCTGGTTACGCTGGGGTGGTGCGTTCTGGCTGGTCTGCACCCTCGTCGCGACGCTCGGCCTCGGTGCTCACTATGGCGTCGACCTCGTAGCGGGCGCGGCGCTTTGCCTGACCGTCGAATCCGTCCTGCGTGATCCGGACCGGGGTTGGGACCGCGGTCGAGTGCAGGTCGTCGCCTTCGGTATCGCGATGTTCGCAGGGGTGCTGCTGTGTGTACGTTTCCTCGCGCTACCGATGGCGAGTTACCCGTTCCCGTTCGGGGTCGCGATCCTCGGCGTATTCGCCGCGCTGGCGTTCACCTTCTACCGGACCTGGTTCGCGCAGGAGCTCTCGGACGCCTCGGAAAAGGCCGAAAAGGTACTGAACCGCTGATTTGTGCGCAGCGTGCCGGTCATCGCGCCGTCCGGTAGGCGACGGTGCCGCCGCCCGCTGCGGACCCGAAACCCATTGCGCGCCAGCACTGATGAAATCGCCTTTTCGCGCAATCCCCGCTCTGTGCCGTCTCCCGTGCCAGACTGACGGCGTGAGTGAGCAGGACGGCACCGAGAAGACCCGCCCACCGACCCGCGATCGCGGCGACGCGATCGGCGCCGGACTCATCTGGCTGGCGAAATGGTCGCTGTGCATTGTCGCGATCGCGGCGGGCGCGTGGGTGCTCGGGACCGTCGTCGCCGCCCTCTGGGTGGTACTGCTGCCGCTCGCGCTGGCACTGATCGTCGCGACAATACTGTGGCCGCCGACCCGCTGGCTCACAGCGCACGGCTTTCGGCCTGGCGCCGCGGCATCGGTCACCCTGCTCGGATTCATCGGAGTCCTCGCCGGTGTCATCGCGCTGATCGTCCCGTCGGTCGTGGACCAAGCCCCGGAACTGGCCGATAAATCCACCGAGGGCGTCAATAAGGTGCGTGACTGGCTGCACGGTCCGCCGCTGCGCATCCGCGACGAGCAGTTGCAAGCCGCGGTGGAGGCGATCACGCAGCGGCTGAAGTCCAGTTCGGAACAGATCGCCTCCGGCGTCTTCACCGGCGTGACCACCGCGACCTCCACGCTGGTGACGCTGTTCCTGGTGCTGGTACTGGCGTTCTTCTTCATCAAAGACGGTCCACGGCTGCTGCCGTGGCTGCACGCCGTACTCGGTAGCCGCGGCGGCAGGCACCTCGAGGAGGTGCTGAACCGGATCTGGTCCACCCTCGGCGGATTCATCCGCGTCCAGGCGCTGGTGAGTCTGATCGACGCGGTATTCATCGGCGCCGGGCTGGTGATCATGCACGTCCCCCTGGCATTCGTGCTCGCGGTAATCACCTTCATGGGCGGTTTCGTGCCGATGGTCGGCGCATTCGTCGCCGGGGCGCTGGCGGTGCTAGTGGCACTGGTCGGCAATAGCGTGACCACAGCGCTGATCGTGCTCGGCATAATCATCGCCGTCCAGCAATTGGAAGGCAATGTGCTGCAACCGGTTCTGCAGGGCCGCAGCATGAAATTGCATGCCGTGGTGGTCCTGGTCTCGATCACCGCGGGCGGCTCCCTCTACGGCATCATCGGCGCCTTCCTCGCGGTGCCGGTAGCGGCCGTGATCGCCGTGATAGCCCGCTACCTCGGCGAACAGATCGACGTCGTCACCGCACCACCTGACGAATCCCCCGAGCCCGAGCCCGCCCCGGAGTAGCGAAATCGGTCAGTGCGACGGGCAGCCGCACCCCGACGCCCTCGCCCATCTGCGAAACGGCTGCCGCAGCGCCAATGGGTTGTCCCGAATAGGGTCTTGGCCTATGCGGGATAGTCACTGGCTCTGCGGCAGCGATCTGAGTGGGCGGGCGTGATCGTGTTGCGGCGGCCGATCGCGGTGTTCGATGCGGGGCTCGGGAGTTATTCGGCGGTGGAGTTGTTGCATCGCAGGCTGCCCGATCGCGACATTGTCTATCTGGCCGATCGAGCCAGTTTTCCGTATGGGGCGAAGGAGCGGGCGCAGCTGCTGTCGGTGGTTTCGCGGGCGGTGGAATTTCTTGCCGGATACGAGCCGAGCGCAATTCTGTTGGCCTCCAATGCGCCCTCGGTGACCATCCTGGACGAGCTGCGCAGTCCAGTGCCGATTTTCGGTGTGCGGCCGCCGGTTCGGGAGGCGCTCGCGGTTGCCGATGAGGTGGCGGTGCTAGGTGTGCGCTCGCTGGTACAGAGTCCGGAAATGCGCGAATTCCTCAGTGTGCAAGCGGGTTCCGCCGCCGACCGTGTCCATGCCGTGAATGCCTCGCCGCTGGTCGAACTGGTGGAGAGCGGCGAGTTCCTGTTCAACCGCGAACACACGGCGCGGCAAGTCGGCGCATTCTTGGACGACCTACTCGCCGCGCATCCCGGCATCAACGCGGCGACACTGTCGAGCACCCATCTCCCTTGGCTGCGTGACTATTTCGAGCGGGCCAACCCTGAGCTGCGGCTATTCGATCCGATCGAGGACGTGGTCGAGCGGATCCGCCCGCTGTCCACACCCGGGAGCGGCGCTGTTCTCGGCCTGGTGACCGAGAACGAGCACTACCCGGCGAGCGAATTCCGCGAAATGCTCACCCGCCTCGGCATCGGCCTCGAAATGCATCCGGTGGTCGTGCCGTAAACGAGCTATGCGGAGTACTTGTAGAAACCCTCTCCGGTGGCGATGCCGAGCTTGCCCTTATCGATGTAGTTGGTCTTGAGCCAGGCCGCGAGTTCCTGTCCGTCCTCGCTGTTGACCAGGATGTTGTAGGGGGTGGTCAGGCCGATGATGTCGAGCATCTGGAATGGCCCGACCGGTGCGCCCGTACCGATCCGCCAGGTCTTGTCGACCGCCTCCGGTTCGGCGAATCCGCCCGCACCGAGGGCCATGGCCGCATTGAGCAGCGGTACCAGCAGCGAATTGAGGACGTAGCCCGCCTTTTCCTTGTGCAGTTCGACCGGTTCCATACCGATCGCGGTGGCGAACTCTACGACCGCCCGAAAGACCTGCGGATCGGTCTCGGCTGTGCCCATTACCTCGGCGGTGTTGTACCGCCACACCAGATTCGCGAAGTGCAGCGCGAGGAATTTGTCGGGACGTCCGGTGTAGTCCTTCATATCGCTGGGCAGCAGGGTGGACGAATTGGTGGCGAAGATCGTCTTCGCCGGCGCGAGTTCGCCCAGTTGCCGGTAGGTCTGCTCCTTGATGGTCAGCACCTCCGGCACCGCCTCGATCACAAGGTCGGCATCCTGCACGGCCGCAGCGAGATCCGTCGTCGAGACGATGCCCGCCTCCGTCTTCTCGGCCTTGCTATCACCGCCGGGCACTTCGATGCGATAGGTCGCCGCAAGCTTGGCGAAGCGGTCGCGGGCACCGGCGATGGCCTCCTCGCTGATGTCGTAGGCGGTGACATCGAATCCGTGGAATGCGGTCTGGAATGCGATCTGCGATCCCAGCACCCCGGTTCCGAGAACGGTCACCTTGCGAATGGTCATTGCTATCTCCTTCCTCCGCGGGGCAGAAGTCCGCCCCGGGATGTCATCGGTGTCGTCGAGGGAGATCATCGCTGTTCGGGCACCACCGCGGCGATGCATCGCCGCAACATCATGACTACCTATCGCGTCTGCGAACAGCTCGCGCGGTGCGCGCGGATCGGTCCCAGCTAACTCACAGCCACGGGCTAGGGTGCGCAAATATCGCGATTCCAAGATTGTCTTGTCGGTCCGGATCGGACGGGTCGACGGTCTCGGACGGAGACCCGACAACAGGAGGAACGTGGATGAAGATCAAGTCGAAGCTGGCGAAGGGTGCGATCGCGGGCGGTGTGCTGGTCGGGCTGCTGGGCGTTGGTGCGGGTGTGGCGAGCGCCGATCCGGGACAGGATCAGCGTCCAGGTATCGAGCAGCAACAGCAGGGCCACGATCAGCGGTCGGACCAGCGCCAGGACCAGCAGCGGCATGATCAGCAGCCACAGAGCCACGGCTTCTGGTTCTTCGGCCAGTGGATTCCGCTGCCCTGATCCCGACCCGATGCGATGCGAAAGGCCCTGTGTCCGTTGAACATGGGGCCTTCGCCGGTTTGTCCGCCCACAGCGTAATCCCCGGCCGGATCGGCGGCCGCGGTCGTAGGCTCTGCCTATGACCGAGCTGCACTCGATCCAAGGTGGACGCGAAGACCGACCTCGGCACACCGAGGAACCACTGTGGCGCGAGGTGCTCGGGGAACGGCTGCGCACGTTGCGGCAGGAGCAGCGCGAGACCTTGGTCGAGACCGCCGGTCGCGCGGGTATTTCGCCGCAGTACCTATCCGAGGTGGAGCGCGGCCGCAAGGAACCGTCGAGCGAGATGATCGCGGCGCTGGCCGGTGCGCTCGGCACCACCCTGTTCGGTCTGACCGAGCAGGTGGCCGACGAATTACGGGCTCATCGTCGGCTCACCTTCGCCCGCCAGTCTATGCCGCGCACCAAGGCCCGGCCCACGCTCATGGCACTCGCCGCCTGAGTCAGGGTTGCCCGTCGCCACACTCCGCCGCACCGGCCACTCGCCACGGGCCGTGGGCCGAACTCGCCGCCCAAGCAGCGGCCAACCGGACGCTGGCCCCGCGGCCGCCGAGGTGAGTCGGATGGCGGCTCGAAGTCCAACCACCATTCGACCTGCGCGCGGCGCAAGCCCGCGCGCGGCAGACGCTGATCAGATGGCGCGGGCACCCAGCACGTTGTCGACCAGGCCGTAGTCGACGGCCGCGTGTGCGGTGAAGACGCGGTCGCGGTCGGTGTCGTGACGTAGCCGCTCGGCGGGTTGCCCGGTGTGCCGCGACAGAATCGACTCGATTTCGGCGCGCATCCGCACCAGTTCGTCGGCTTGGAGGATCAGATCGGGAATCGCGCCCTGACCGCGGGCGGCTGGCTGGTGCAGGACCACCCGGGCGTGCGGCAGCAGGGAGCGGCGACCGGGTTCGCCTCCGGCCAGCAGTACCGCACCGACAGCGATGGCTTGGCCCACGCAGGTGGTCGCCACCGGAGCCTTGATGAATTGCATGGTGTCGTAGACCGCGAGCATTGCGGACAGATCGCCGCCCTCGCAATTGATGTACAGGCTGATCTCCTGCTCCGGACTCTCCGACTCCAGGTGCAAGAGTTGCGCGATGAGTGCGTTTGCCACACCGGAATCGATCGGAGTGCCGAGGTAGACAATCCGCTCGGCGAGCAGGTGCGAGTAGATATCGGTGATCCGCTCGCCGCCGCGCGGATGCTGGGCGATCACATTGGGAATGGTGTAAGTCATGCCGAAATTCCGATCCGCTGGCGCTGCGGCACGATCTGCCCGAACGAGCCGACAATGTGGTCGATGAAGCCGTACTCCTTGGCCTGCACCGCGCTGAACCAGCGGTCGTGCAGCGAATCCTCATAAATTCGGTCGTACGGCTGGCCGGTGTCGCCCGCGATAATGCCGAGCACCGTCTCCACGGTGTAGCGCAGGTCATCGGCCTGCACCTCGACGTCGACCGCACTACCGCCGATTCCGGCCGAGCCCTGATGCATCAACACCCTGGCGTGCGGAAGCGCGAACCGCCGCCCAGGTGTACCTGCGGACAACAGGAATTGCCCTGCACTGCAAGCCAATCCGAGCGCCAAGGTGGAGACTTCGCACGGCACCAGCCGCATCACATCGCGAATGGCCAGCATTGCCGGAACCGAACCGCCCGGGGAGTGGATCCACAATGAGATCCCCGCATCGGCATCCTCGGCCGCCAAGGTGAGCAGCTGTGTCATCAGCAGCGTGCCGTTATCGTCGTCGAGCGGACCGTCCAGCACCAGAATCCGCCTGCTGAGCAGCTGCTCCCTGGCGCGCCAACTGAACAACGGTGTCTTGTCATCGTGAGCCATGACTCCACCGTGCCGCGCGCCTACCGGAAAAATCTCGCCACGCTGCCCTCAGCAGATCTGCTCACAGCAGCGTCAGTCGTGCGAATGCGCATGAATGCGCGCCTGCACCTCGGGCCGCCGCAGCGGCGGCACGTTCTTCGGCGGCACCTTCCGCTCAGGCAATTGTTCGAGCAACCGCATGGTCGCGGCGGCGATCTCCTCGACTGCGGCGTCGACCGCAGGGCGCGTAGCTGCGGAGATGCTCGACAATCCGCCGACCTTACGGACGTACTGCAATGCGGCAGCATGCACTTCTTCCGGCGTGGCGGCGGGCTCGAGCCCACGCAGGGCAGTGATATTTCGGCACATAACCTGAGGCTAGCTCGGGTTGGTCTGGGATTTAAGGGGCCGACCGGCGATGAGTTCGGCGGCGAACGACACCGCTACTCCACCTTTCGGATTGCCAGCACACTGCCCTCGGCGTCGGCGGACAGGTAGAGGGTGCCGTCCGGCCCGGCCGCGATCCCGGCGAAGGGACCCTCCGGCCCGAAGAACGGCGGTATCCCTCGCAGTGGTTTCGGGGTGATACCGGGCGGAGCCCCGACGGGCAGACCACGGGCTATGGTTTCCCGGGCGTTGCTGTCGAGATCGACGCTGAGCAGAGTCTTGGCCCCCGCATCGACGAGATAGAGCCGCCCGCCGCGTACCAGGATGCCCTGGGGCTGGTTCAGATCGTCCACCACCGTGTCGACGCCGGAGCCGATGATCGAGACAATCCGTCCGGCACCCGATTCGGCGACGTAGCAGGTGCCGTCCGGACCGAACGCCACGCCGACCGGCTCCCGCAGGCCCGAGGCCAGCACCTCGACCTGGCCGGACCGGACCGAAAGCACTCTGCCCGTGCCGAACTCGGCGGTCGCGACGAGCCCGCCCGGTGCGACGGCCACGCCGTAGAGTTGATCGAAGCCCTGCGCAAGGATTTCGCTGTCGCCACTCGCGGGGCGGTAACGGGCGACCGCGCCATTGGCGGTGGTGACGATGAATTCGCCGCCACCGACGGCACTCACACCGCGCAGGTGTCCCGGAAAGCCCGGCAAAGAGAGCATTCCCAGTATTCGCGGCTCACCTCCCGGGCGCAGGACATAGAAATAGGTCCAGTCGGCGATATAGAGGTTGCCGTCCTCATCGACGGTCAGATCCAGCGGCCAATTCAATCCGCCGGGCAATATCGCTCGAGTCTCACCACCGCCGAGGATCTCGGTGATCTCCCCGGTGAAACTCGAGACGAACAGCCGGTCGCCCACGAAAGTACAGTTGTCGAGTCCGGGCGGGAGGGCGGCCAGGACACTGCGCGCACCGGTGCGGGGATCTATGCGCAATACCTCGCCGGAATACACCTGGGTGGACACGATGAAGCCCTCGGAATCGAACTTCACGGAATCGGGGACGCCGAGGTCACCCGCGACCCGCTCCGGCTCGCCGCCCTCGGGATCGATCCGCCAGATGTCGTTGCTTCCCATGACCGGGTAATACAGCAGGCCGTCGGGTCCGACCTCCATGGCATTGGGCATGGCGAGGTTGTCGAGCAGTACGCGCGGCGCGCCGCCGGACAGATCGAGCTCCATCAGGCGGCCGCCGACACGACACTCGTTCACGAACAGACGCCCCCGGTGCACGGTGATGCCGTTCGCGGCGGGCAGGTCGTCGCGCAATATCCGGGTGCGGCCATCGGTGCCGCGCATGCTCACGCGGCCTTCCATGGGCTCGGTGGCGAAGAGGTCGCCCTGCGGGCCGAAGGCCACATCATCGGGACCGATGACATCGCCGCCCTTGGCGCTGATGGTCTCCAGTAGGCCGGTCTCGACATCGAGGGCGCTGATCTGACTGCCGGTGACCTGCGCCACATAGATGCGGCCGTCCGGACCGGTGCGCAGGCCGTTCGCACCGAACAATCGGCTCGGTGGAGTCAGCCGTTCCAGCCGCCAGCCGTCGGCCAGGCTCGGTGTAGCGGTGCCGGTGTAGCGCGTTTCGTGAAACACGATGGGCCCCAACTACTTCAACATGCTCCCGGCATCGACTGTCATAGGTAGACCGGTCACATATCGGGCTTCGTCCGACGCCAGGAACAGCACCGCATTGCTGATATCCACCGGTTCGACCCAGCCGACCGGGAGCACGTGCATTTGCTGCGCGACCGGGGCGAGATCGTCAGGGCCGGGGTTCTCCAGATCCGGACGGAACAGCCGCAGTGTGCTGTCGTTCATGAACATCGGCGTGTTGACATTGGTCGGGTGCACGGTGTTGACCCGGATGCGGTGCCGTCCCAATTCGACGGCGAAGCTCCGCATCATGCCGACAACCCCGTGTTTGGCGGAGACATAGTGACCGATGTTCTGGTGAGCCTTGAGTCCCGCCACCGAGCTGGTCAGGATGATCGACCCGCCGCGCCCGCCCGACAATAGGTGGGGCACACCGGCTTTCACCGTCTTCCAGACGCCGGACAGGTTGATGTCGATCACGGCGTCCCAGTCCTTCGCATCGGTCTGGTCCAGTGTCGCGCCACCGATGCCGATACCCGCATTGGCCACGATGATGTCCAGCCGGCCCAGCTGCTCCACACCACTGTCCACTACGGCCCGCAGCGAGTCGAAATCCCGGACATCGACCTCGGCCGTGATGATGCGGCGGCCCAGGCCCTTCACCAGATCCGCGGTCTCGGCGAGATCGTCCGGTGTGGACGCCGGAATGCCGCTGCTTCCACCGACCGGTTTGCACACGTCGATCGCAATGATGTCGGCGCCCTCCTGCGCCAACCGCACCGCGTGACTACGGCCCTGACCGCGTGCCGCACCGGTGATGAAGGCGACCTTGCCGTCGACCCGCCCGCTCATGAATAACCTCATTCGTCGCAGATCGAGCACGTCGATGCTCGATACCCATCTGTCAGTCGTTCACTGACCAATTCTCAAGAGTTTCACTCCCGAATGCGAGAGTATCATTCTACTCTAATCGAGAGTGGCATTCTCGAGTTATCACCGCCGCCCTTCTTCGCCACGAAAGGCTGACGAAACATGACCGACCTGGCGTCCGTCGACTACTTCTCCGATCCGGCCATCGCTCAAGACCCGTACGAATACCTGGACTACCTGCGCAGTCGGAACCCCGTATTCCGGGAGCCTCACCACGGGGTCGTGGTCGTCACCGGATACCGAGAGGCCATCGAGGTCTTCCGCAATTCGGATGACTTCTCGGCCTGCCTCTCGGTGAGCGGGCCGTTCCCGCCGCTGCCGTTCCAGCCGGAAGGCGAGGACATCAGTGCCCAGATCGAGGCACATCGGCCGCAGTTCCGGATCTCCGAACACATGGTCACCATGGATCCCCCAGATCACACGCGCACGCGTGCGCTGCTGGCCCGGCTTCTGACGCCCAAGCGGCTGAAGGAGAACGAGGAGTTCATGTGGGATCAGGCCGATCGGCAGTTCGACGAGTTCCTCGCCAACGGTCGCTGCGAATTCCTCGGTCAGTACGCCAAACCGTTCGCCACGCTGGTCATCGCCGACCTCCTCGGCGTACCCGACGGCGACCGCGACGAGTTCCGGGCCCGGCTGGCCGGTCAAACGACTCCGGGCAGTATCGAAGGATCGATGTACCAGGACGCACCGGGCACCAATCCGTTGGAGTGGTTGGACGACACCTTCAGCGCGTATATCAGCGAGCGACGAAAGAAGCCGCGCAACGACATTCTCGGCACCCTGGCGTCGACGCTGTATCCCGATGGGTCCGAACCGTCGGTGATCGAACTCGTGCGACCGGCGACGTTCCTGTTCGCGGCTGGACAGGAGACGGTTACCAAACTGCTCAGCGCAGCGGTGCGGGTCCTCGCCGAGAAGCCCGAGTACCAGCGGATGCTGCGCGAGGACCGCAGCCTGATCGCCGGGTTCATGGAGGAATCACTGCGCATCGAGAGCCCCACCAAGGTCGACTTCCGGCTCGCCCGCACACACACCACCGTTGGCGGTGTGGACGTCCCCGCCGGGACGGTGGTGATGCTGTGCATCGGCGCGGCCAATCGCGATCCCCGCAAGTTCGAGGACCCCGACGAGTTCCAGCTCTACCGCCGTAATGCCCGCGAGCACATCGCGTTCGGCCGCGGCATCCACACCTGCGCGGGTGCACCGCTGGCTCGGGTGGAAGGGCAGGTCACGTTGAACCGGCTACTTGATCGAGTCATCGACATCACCATCGACGAGACCTTCCACGGTCCCGCGGGCGACCGCAGCTACCAGTACGAGCCGACCTTTCTGCTACGCGGACTGCGGGAGCTCCACATCACCTTCTCCGCCTAATGCAGACTTCCCAAAATGAGAGTCACGTTCTACTCTATGCGAGAGTATCGTTCTACTAATTGCGATAGTCGCGTTCTATACGTTATGCGGGAGGTGATCAGTGGACTCCGACGCGTTCACCGGCGTGCGGGTTGTCGAGCTGGCGCAGTGGGTGTTCGTGCCCGTGGCGGGTGCGCTGCTGGCCGACTGGGGCGCGGAGGTCATCCGGGTCGAACGTCCCGACGGCGATCCGTATCGCCAGTTGGCCACGCAGGGCATAGGCAGCGACAGCGCCGGTGTGAATCTCTCTGTGGCCCTGGCCAATCGGGGTAAGCGATCGATCTCCATCGACCTGCACTCCGAGCGCGGCCGCGAACTGCTCGACGAGATACTGGCCACGGCGGACGTCTTCCTCACCAACTTCCGGCCGGGCGCGCTGCGCCGGCTCGGACTGGACTCCGACAGGCTGACGCGGCGCCACCCCCGGCTCGTCTACGCCCGGGGCCACGGCTTCGGCAGCCGAGGCCCCGGCGCGGATAAGGCCGGCTACGACTCCTCGGCGTTCTGGGCCCACGGCGGCGTGGCCCACATGCTGACCCCACCGGAGCGGGACTACCCGATCAGCCAGCGCGGCGCGATGGGCGACCGAAACGGCGCGATGGCCTTGGCTTTCGGCGTCGCAGCGGCACTTTTGCGGCAGCAGCGCACCGGCTCGGGCACGGTCGTCGACGTCTCACTGCTGGCCACTGCCATGTGGATGCTGTCCTCCGATGTGCTCTCCGCGCTGGCCGGAAACCCGCCACAAGCGGTATCCGGCCGCGGCGGTTCGGTCAATCCGCTCGTCGGTGCCTACCGAACCAAGGACGGGCGGCACATTCAACTGGTCTTCCTGGAGTCGGACCGGTATTGGGCGGAATTCTGCCGCCTGATCGGGCGCGACGACCTCGTCGACGATTCCCGCTTCGTGGATCTGGCCGCCCGCGCCACGCACCGCGACGCCTGTGTGGCCGAACTCGAGACGGAATTCGCCAATCGCACCTTCGACGAATGGAAGCAACTGCTGTCGGGACTGGACGCGCCATGGGCGCCCGTGCAGGCCGTGGCGGAACTGCTCGACGACCCGCAGGTGCTGGCCAATGGATACCTCGGCGAGGTCGATATGGACAACGGCCAGTCCTACCCCCTGCCCACCGGACCGGTGCAGTTCGACGAACGACCGCCCACCCTGCGGCGCGCACCCGAACACGGCGAGCACACCGAGCAGTTCCTACTCGAGTTGGGCTACTCGTGGGATGGGATCATCGGGCTCAAGGACGCGGGGGTGATCCCGTGACGGTCGCGCGTCCACTACCGATCCCCGACGCCCTCACCGCCGACTACTGGTCGGCAGCCGGGCGGCACGTCCTCACTCTGGCTCGATGCGGCCGGTGTGACCGGTTCGCGCTGCCGCCCGGGGAAACCTGCCGTCGGTGCGGCACCTCCACACCCGATTTCCGGTACGAGCCGGTGAGCGGGCGCGGCACGGTGCGGTCGTGGACGGTGATCCGAAAAGCGTCGCTGCTCGGCTTCGCCGATCAGGTGCCGTACCTACTCGTCGATGTCGAACTCGTAGAGGCGTGCGGAATCCGCATGATCGGACGGCTGCTGAGCGGTCCGGAAACCGTTGTGCGCGTGGGTGATCCGGTACGGGTCACCTTCGAGGACCTCACCGATGACCTCGCTGTTGCGGCCTTCGAGCTCGCGACGAACGCGGGCAGCACAGCGGTGACCTCGTGACCGGGCGATTCCCCGCGGGCGGCCGGGTCGCCGTGGTCGGATACGCACACAGCGCCGTGCGACGCCGATTCGATCGCCCACTCGGCGCGGTAGCCGTCGACGTCGCACGCACGGCGATCGCCGACGCCGGACTCACACCCGATGCGATCGACGGATTCGTAACCTCCGCCATGTTTCCGACCGCGGGCGCACACGCCGTGAGTGACGGAACCAGCACCGTAACCGCCAACTGGCTGGCCGACCGGATCGGCACCGGCCCGCGGTACGTGGCGAGCTTCCAGGGTGTCGGCCAGATACCGGGTTCGGTGGCGTTGGCGGTCAACGCCATTGCCGCCGGTGCCGCGGATTACGTTGTGCTGCATCGGGCTCTGCACAATCCGGCCGGTGGCTATCACGACAATCCGCTGACTGCCGTCGCCGGGCCGCAGCAGTGGACCGTGCCGCAGGGCTACGGCGGCCCATTGCCGATGATCGCGTTGCCCTACAACGAATACCTGCAAAGGTACGGCGCCGATCCGGACGCGATGGCGGCCGTGGTGGTCGAGGCGCGCAAGAACGGGGCAATCATCCCGTGGTCGTACTGGCATGGACGGCCGCTGAGCACCGACGACTATCTTGCGGCGCCTATGGTCAGCGACCCGGTGCGGCGCCCGGACTGCGATATTCCGGTAGACGGCGTGGCGGCCTTCGTGCTCACCTCCGCCGAGCGCGCCCGCGACCTGCCGCACCGACCGGTGTACATCGCCGGGTACGCGAGCAGCGGCCCGACACCGCCGCGGTTGCCGTCGCACTGGCCGCTCGACGACATCATGGCCGGTGGCGCCGAAACCGCGCGGCGACTATGGGCGACCGCCGGGGTGGGCCCCCGCGAGGTGGACCTGCCGCAGCTGTACGACGGGTTCTCACCCTTCGTCTACTTCTGGCTGGAGGCACTGGGCCTGTGTCCCGTCGGCGAGGCGCACCGCTTCGTCCGCGACGGCGGCATCGACAGCGACTCCCCTACCGGGCTTCCGATTCTCTCCGGCGGCGGCGCCCTCGGCAACGGCCGCATGCATGGCATTCCACAGATGCTCGAGTGCTATCTGCAACTGGCCGGGCGGGCGGGCGCCCGGCAGCGCGCCGCCACGGTCGCCCTCGCCTGCCATTCCTCACCGCACTACGGCGGCGCCGTGGTCTACACCAGCGAGCCGTTATGACCTGCACTGCAAGGGAAATGGAGACCAGAACATGGCGATGATCCTCGCCGAACGGCGATCATATGTCGCCGGCTCCTGGGTGACCGGTGATGACGTTGTCGCCGTGGAGAATCCCGCCGACGAATCACTCGTCACCGAACTCGCCGCCGCTCCGCTGACCGAGATCGGTCGCGCGATCACTCAGGGGCGCCGAAGTTTCGACAGCGGAGTCTGGGCCGATGCACCGGCGACCGAACGCGCCCAGACGCTACATGCCTTTCTCGATCATGTCGAAAAGGCTCGAGAGCAACTAGTGGCGACCATGGTTGCCGAGGCCGGCCAGCCGCTCGCGTTCGCGGAGCAGTCTCAGTTCCTGTCCGGAATGATGCTGGCCCGCAACACAATAGAGTTGTACCTCTCGATGCGGCACGAGCAGGCCGGCCAAGTCCCGGTCGACGAACTCACGCGAGGCCGGGTGGCGTTGAGCGTCCGCCGCCACGAGCCGGTCGGTGTGGTCACCGTGATTACGCCCTATAACGCGGCGTTCGTCCTGGCGTTGCAGAAGATTATGCCCGCCCTGATGGCCGGCAATTCGGTCATCCTGCGGCCGAGTCCACTGACACCGATCTCCTCGCTCATCTTCGGCTCCGCGGCCGAGGCGGCGGGCCTGCCGCCCGGCGTCTTCAGTGTCGTGGTGGAGTCCGGATCGGCCGGTGCTCAGCTGTTGACCAGCCATCCGGCGGTCGACATGGTCTCGTTCACCGGGTCGACCGCTGTCGGTGCCCGAATCGGGGCACAGGCCGCACCGACCATCAAGCGGGTGGCGCTGGAGCTCGGCGGCAAATCGGCACAGATCTATCTCGCCGACGCGGTCACGAAGGCTGCTGCGGGCGCTACCGCGGTGGTCGCCCGGATGGCCGGCCAGGCTTGCGTCGCCGCGACCCGGATGCTGGTACCGCGAGAACACAAAGACGAGGTGCTCGAGGCCGTCTCGCGCGCGTACGCGAATCTGACGGTGGGCGCGCCGACCGACCCGGCCACCGCGATGGGCCCGCTCATCAGCGCCGCGCATCGGGAACGCTGTGAGCGGCTGATCGAACAGGCCGTCGGCGCGGGCGCCATCGTCGGGTACGGCGGCGGACGGCCCAAAGGACTCGACCGCGGCTACTACATCGAACCGACCGTGCTCGATGTGCCGGACAACTCGAATCCCGCCGCGCGGGAAGAGATCTTCGGCCCGGTCCTGGCGGTGCTGGGATACCGCGATCTCGACCACGCCGTCGAAATCGCCAACGATAGCGACTACGGCCTGTCCGGACAGGTCTACAGCACCGATGCCGCCGCCGCGACCGCGATCGCCCGGCGACTGCGCACGGGAGCGGTCAACGTCAACACGGCACTGTTCAGCGCCTACGCACCCAGTGGCGGCTACAAGCACAGCGGCCTCGGCCGCGAACGCGGCCCGGACGGAATCCGGGCATTTCAGGAACTCAAACACCTTGTCATCGGAGAACTCCGATGACCGAAGCCCGACCCGAAGGAGTAATCGTGCCCTCCGACCTGAATCTCGATTGGTTGATCTCGGTCGACGACCACATTCTCGAACCCCCCAACCTGTGGCTGGACCGGGTGCCGCGCGCGGATCGCGAGCGCGCACCCCATATCGAGGTCGACGCCGACGGTATGGACTGCTGGGTATACGACGGCAAACGCTTCCCCAGCTCCGGCCTGAGCGCCGTCGCCGGGAAGTCGAAAGAGGAGTTCAGCCCGAAACCGTTGCCGTACAGCGAGATGCGACCCGGCTGCTACGACGCCAAGGCCCGTATCGAGGATATGGACCGCGCGGGAATCCTTGCTTCCCTGTGCTTTCCGACGGTGACCCGGTTCTGCGGCCAGCTCTTCTCCGAGGCCAGCGATCGTGAGTTCGGCTTTGTCTGCCTACAGGCGTACAACGACTGGATGGTCGAGGACTGGTGCGCCGCCGCACCGGGCCGCTACATCCCGCTGGTGCTCATTCCACTCTGGGATCCGAAACTGGCCGCCCGCGAACTGGAACGCTGCGCCGCCAAGGGGGCGACCACTTTCGCCTTCTCGGAAAACCCCGCGCCACTGGGCCTTCCGACGATTCACGACGCCGGCGGGTACTGGGATCCGGTGATGGCCGCGGCCAACGATTTGGAGATGGTGGTGTCGATGCATGTCGGATCGTCGTCGACCGTGCCCCAGATCGCTCCCGACGCACCGTTTCTCGCGAATCTCGCCTGGGGCGCGACCCGCACCTCGGGAGCCATGCTGTCCTGGCTGTTCAGCGGAATGTTCCAGCGTTACCCGAAACTCAAGATAGCGCTGTCGGAAGGCGAGATCGGCTGGATGCCGTATTTCCTGGAACGCGCCGAGCAAGTGCTCGACAAGCAACGTCACTGGGTGAAGAAGGGCGTGCGGTTCGGCGAACACGCGGCGAGCGGCAACATCGATCTGGATACCCTCGATATCCGCGCCACCTTCCGCGACCACATCTTCGGCTGCTTCATCGAGGACAGCCACGGCATCGCCAGCATCGACGTCCTCGGCGAGGACAACATCATGTGCGAAACCGATTACCCGCATTCGGATTCCACCTGGCCCAACTGCATCCAGAGCGTGAGACACCTCATCGGCCACCTGCCACCGGAAACCCAGTACAAGATTCTGCGCGGCAATGCCGAACGGCTGTACCGCTTCACTCCGGCCGCACCACCGGTGCTGGCGGCAGTCTGATCCGACTGTTGCCCATCCCGGCCGGTCGGCGATCGGCACCGGCCCGACCGGCACCGTGGCCGAACGGTGCCGGTCGGGCCGACACCACCGAGGGCCGACCACGGATGTCGGGCAGGAACCAACCGCGGTTTACGGTCGTCGTATTCGCCCCGACGCGAGAGGACAACTGCTGTGCCTACACAGAAACCCCCTGCCCCCGATTCCCCCGCGGAGGCGCCACTCTGGGCCGACCGGGCGGCGGAACGCTCCCGCTCGGTGCAGCGGTCCAAGGCCCGCAGCCGGGAGCAGACGCAGTCGATCGTCGCGGCCGCACGCCGACTGTTGCAGACCGAGGGCGCCACGCTGACCACGCAGGAACTGTCCAAGGAAGCCGGCATCGCCCTGCAAACCTTCTATCGGCACTTCGCAGGTAAGGATCAGCTGCTCCTGGCTGTGTTCGAGGACGTCGTCAGCGAGCGGGCCGGCGAGGTGGAAGCCGCCGCGCGGGAGCTGCCGGACCCCGTGGCACGTCTGCGCTTTTATCTCTTCGAGATACTGCGCTCGCTGCGCGGCGACGGCGGCGGCATAACCGGGGCGCGCTTCATCACCGCCGAGCATTGGCGGCTGTACCAGCTTTTTCCGGTAGAGATTGCCGAGGCCAACCGGCCCTTCGTCGATCTCGTGGAGCAGGAACTGCGAGCCGCCGCGGCCGCCGGTTTGCTCCGCCCCGCCGATCCATCCACCGATGCCTGGCTGGCGCTGCAACTGGTCACGGCCGTCTTCCACCACTACGCGTTCGCACCCGCACCCACCAGCGTCGACGACGTCGCAGAACAGGTGTGGGCATTCTGCCTGACCGCCTTCGGCGGTCCCCCCATCGAAAGGTAACCGGACCGCAATGGAGCATGGGCCCCTGTTTTCCAAAGGCCGCGATCTCGACGCTACGGTCGCCGCGCTGCGCCCCTGGCTGGCCGATCGACTCGGCGTCGCCACGGTCGAGATCGATCGGCCCGATTACCCTCGCGGCGCGGGCTTTTCGAATGAGACCATCCTGGTCACGGCTCGCACCGGGCAGTGCGTCGAAGAGCTTGTCGTGCGCATCGCACCGGCTCCGGAACATCAGGTGTTCTTCGAACCGAAATTCCATATCCAGTACGACATACTTACAGCTCTGGACGGGCACCCCGAAGTGCGGGTGCCGCGGGCCCTCTGGTTCGAGAACGACCCCGCGGTTCTCGGACGCCCTTTCTATGTCATGCGGCGCATGCACGGTCGCGTGCCGGTCAGCATGCCGCCGTACAACTCCTCCGGCTGGCTCGCCGAGGCGACTCCCACGCAGCGAAGAACGTTGTGGGACAGCGCGATGCGCCAGCTGACCGCGATTCACCGGCTGCCCGTGACGACCGTATCGTTCTTCGACCGGCCCGAGCACGGCGCGGCCGGTGACACACAGCACCTGTCGTATTGGCGCAGCTATGCGCACTGGGCGTTCGGCGAGGACATTCCCGATGTCGTGCAGGCGCTGCTGGATTGGCTGGGCGAGCACCGGCCGCCGCTGACCCGGCCCGGAGTGTCGTGGGGCGACGCACGCATTGGGAATATGATGTTCGACAACGACTTCCACGTCGTCGGGGTAATGGATTGGGAGCAGGCGTCGCTGGCCGGCCCGGTGGCCGACCTGGCTTGGTGGCTGCTGTTCGACGAGTCGCTGTCGGTCGGTCAGGGGGTACCGCGGCTCGACGGACTCGGCACCCGCGCGGAGACCATCGCGCTGTGGCAGGAGCAGACCGGCCATTCGATCGACCAGTTGCACTGGCACGAGGTATTCGCTCGAGTCAAGGCCGGACTGCTCAGCCTGCGCAGCCGGCGCACCATGCGACTACCGACCGATGCGGGCGCCCGCCACTTCGGCTATCTGCACCAGGCGTGCGACCTCGCGGGAATCACTGTGGCGCAGGACGTTCGATGAGTACGGCGAATAATTCGGCACCGGCCGACGAAGCGGTGGTGCTGTCGCCCGACTGGCTCACCCCAACGCTGGGCCGACGCTATCCGAATGCCGTCGCGACGGGCACCCATATCGTCGAGCGACTCGAGACCGTGGCTACCAAACTGCGGTTCCGCGTCGACTACGCACAGCAGACCGACGCCCCCGCCGCCTTGTGCGCCAAGGGCTATTTCAACCCGGCGCGCCGACGTACAACTCGCGCCGAGGGCGATTTCTATCGCCTTGTCGCACAGGATCTTCCGGTCCGCACGCCGCCGTGCGTGCATGCCGCGGTCGACGACGACACCGGACATGCCCTGATTCTCATGCACGATCTGGTCGCCGCCGGGGCCCGGTTCCTTGATCCGACCACGACCTACAGCGCCGAGCGAGCCGCCGCGACACTCGAGCAGCTCGCCGCGCTGCACGCGGCCAGCTGGGACGGGAAACGCCCTGAGCTGTCTGTGCTCTTTCCCCCTCGCCTCGTTCGATTGTCGGGTCATCTGAGCGCCGAGCAGCTCCAGGGACTGCTCGATGACGGGCGGGCGCAAGGGATTTCGCAGGACGTCCGCCGCGCCGACCGCCTCATTGCGGCGATGGCGGCCATGGACCGGCTGCGCGCGGCGGAGCCGGTGTGTCTGGTGCACGGCGACCTGCATACCGGCAATATTTACGAGCTGCCCGACGGCCGACCGGGTCTCATCGACTGGCAGGTGGTCCAGCACGGGGTGTGGGCCCTCGACGTCGCCTATCACCTGGCGACGGTGCTGGACCCGGACGAGCTCGCCCGCCATGAGCGTGCGCTGCTCGACCACTATCTCGACCGGCTGGCCAACCACGGCGTCACGCCGCCGGATCGGAACCGGGCCTGGTCGCTGTATCGAGCGTATCTGCCGTACGGCTTGTTCATGTGGGCGATCACCCGTGCGGTCGACCGGCCGGTTATCGAACATCTCACCGTACGGCTGGGCCAGGCGGTCGAACGGCACCGCAGCCTCGACCTGCTCGCCGTATAAGCCCGTCGAGACCCCACTCCTGCAACATTATCCGACCTCATTCTGGTGGGTGCCGCCATCCGGCGGCACCCACTAGACGCATATCGACTACACCGCAGAGTCCGCGCCACCGGTGGCGGGCTTGCGGCCGTGCCGCATGAGTACCGCGATGACCAGGGCGATCACGGTGGTCACGAGGACAACCCAGAAGCTCTGGGTATAGCCGCTGTCGGCGAACACGTGCGGTATCGCCCGCGTCGACGACTCACCCGCGACATCGATATGCGCGACGACCGGACTGTTGTTCAGCAGCGCGGTGGCGATCGCCATGGCGACTCCGCTGCCCAGCGCCAAGGTGACCCCGAGCATGCCGGCGCTGATGCCCTGCTGCTCCGGCGGGACGGCCTCCACGATGAGATTGGGCAAGGCTGCCCAGAGAAACCCGAAGGCGACCCCCGCCACCGAATACAGCGCCAGGTAGGTCACCCAGTTGTAGTCCGCGACAACGAATCCCAGGCCGGACACGGCCAGCAGGCCTAAGGCGATGATCGCGGGGATACGGGCACCCACCCGCCGGGTCAGCAACCCGGCGAACGGACCGACGATCATACCGATCAGGCTGGCCCAGATGCCGATGTGCAGCGCGTACTCCAACAGGCTGAAGCCGTTCCCGTAGCTGTAGCCCGGATCGAAGGTGACCTCGACCGCCGCGGCGGGCAGATTCGCGCCCTTCGCCTGTGCCTGGTCGACTACACCGTCAACCACGTTCTGGCGCAGTCCATCCTGATTCGGGGATTGAGTCATGTACCCGAGGGCCATCGGCTGCACGGCGGTGATGCCGATGCTGAAGATCGCCACCAGCAATACGAGGCCGAGCTTCGGATCGAGAAGCAGCTTCATATCGATAATCGGCCGCCGGACGCGTGATTCGACAATGAAGAACAGCATCAGCAAAGCCAGGCCGGCGATCAGCCAGGCCAGCCCGCTCGGCGTGCCCCAGCCCCAATCCTGGCCGTTGTCCAGGTAGAGCAGGGTGAGCACCGCGCCGCCGGACAACAGCACCACGCCGTAGGGGTCGACCCGGTCCGGCACTCGAACCGGGGATTCCGGAACCACGGTCAGCAGCAGCGGCGTCAGCACGAGAACGAACGCCGCCATGAACCAGAACAGTGCCCGCCAGCCGAAGCTGTCGACGAGTACGCCGCCCACCAATGGACCCACGACGCCGGTGAACCCGACACCGGTACCGATCAGGGCGAGACCGATCGGAACATACTTGCGCGGCAAGAGGTCTCGGACCAGCCCGAAGGCAATGACCTGGGTGGCCAGCGCGAACGCCGAGAGCCCCCGCCCGACCAGGAAGACGGTCCAGTTGCTGGTGAGCGCACAGATCACACTGCCGAGGAGGAACAGGGTCCCGCACAGCAGCATGATCTTCTTCTTGCCCCAGATATCACTGGCCTTGCCCAGCAACGGGTTCGCGGCGACGCCGACCAGCCCGAGAATAATGAGCGCCCAGGTGATATTGCCGCCGACGGTGTCGAAGGTCGTGGTCATCGGCTGCAATGCCGCGACCACCATCGTGTACTGCAATGGACCGACCTCGGTGTACAGGACGACGACGGCCAGGACGACACCGATGCGCAGCCGGGACGCGCCGTCCATCCGGCCGGTTTCCGGTCTGCCGGTCTCGCCCGACGCGGGAGTGGATTCGATGGTGGACATGAGAACTCCAGGAGATGAGTGACTGAGGACACGGGCTGAATCGGCGAATTCACAGGTCCCGCAGGCGCTGGCGAACGAGGTACTTGCGCACCTTGCCGCTGGCGGTGCGGGGAAAGTCGGCGACGATGAGGATCTGCTCCGGCCATTTCTGTTTGGCGAGTCCCGCATCGGCGAAGTGAGCGCGCAGGTCCTCGAGAGTCGGCGCGACCGCGCCGGAATGCAGCCGGAGCACGGCGGCGACGTGTTCGCCCAGGCGATCGTCGGGGGCGGCCACGGCGGCGGCCTCGGCGACGCCGGGCATGGTGATGAGGATGTCCTCGACCTCGAGGGCGCTGATGTTCTCGCCACCGCGAATGATCAGGTCGGTGGTGCGGTCGGTAATGGTGAGGTAGCCGTCGGCGTCGAGCGTGCCGACATCGCCGGTGTGGAACCAGCCGTCGGCGTCGAACTTGGCCGAGGTAAGGGCGTCGTCGGTGTAGCCCAAGCACAGATCCGGTCCGCGACTGAGGATTTCACCGTCGTCGGCGAGACGTATCTCCACGCCCGGCTCAGGGTCACCATCGGTGTACAGCCGCTTGCTCTGCGGGACGAAGTACTCGGACGCGGTGATGGACGGGTGCTCGGTACTGCCGTAGGACCGCGCGACCTTGATATCGAGCGCGGAGAGCCGCTCGGCGACGGCGGCCGGCACGGGCGCCCCACCCAGACCGGCGTACTTCAGCAGCCGCAGGTGCGCGGGGGTGAACTTCTCGTGGTCGAGCAGGCTGGTCAAGTAGTAGGGGACGCCGCCGGTGACGCTGATGCCGCGGGTCGTCATCAGGTCGAGGATCAGATCGGGATTCCACACGTCGACAAGATCGACCGGCTTACCGTCCAGAACCGGAACGAGAAACGCATTGAGCATGCCGATGAAGTGACCGACCGGAGCGGCGGTCACCTGCGGGTAGAAGTCGTCCGGGCGACGCGCAGCGAGCTGGCGGGCTTCGCACCCGAGGGTGCGGTGGCTGTGCACGACACCCTTGGGCGCGCTGGTGGTGCCGGAGGTGAACGCGATCAACGCCGGACCTGCCGGGTCCACCTCCGCGACCCCCACGAACGGCGCGTCGGCGAGCAGAGTGCCGAAATCGGTGCCGGGACAATCGCCGTCCACCACACCGACAATGGGAACGTCCGCGGCCACCGCGGGGTCGTAGTCGAGCTTGCCGAACCGCTGGGCCGTGATGAACACCCGCGGCCGCACCTGGTCGAGGATGTATCCGACCTCCTTACGACCGTAGATGTGCACGATGGGAACCACCACCGCCCCGAGAAACTCCGCCGCCCAGAATGCGGCGGCGGCCTCCATCCAGTTGGGCAGCTGGAAAACCACCACATCGCCGGACCCGACCCCCCGGGCGCGCAGCCCGGCCGCCAACCGCCGGGCGACCGATTCGACCTCGCCGAAGGTTCCCGACCACGGCCGAACCTCCGAATACACCTCGAATCGGGCGTCCGGTGCGGCGGTGAGTCCGCCGGCCAGAAGTTCCCCGATGCTGTGGCGGGTCCACCATCCCGCACGTTCGTATCGTTCGACCAGATCGGGAGGGACTGTGCGCATAGTTGAAGCTCCAATTGCCCGTGACGTGGAACCGGCGGATTCACTCCGCCGCACCGTCGGGAGATGCAGGATCGCCGGGCCCGACCCGACGGCGAGAGTCCGACTCTACTTCAGAGTAGAACGTAATTCTCGTTTCTGAATGTCAAATTGGCAGATTGTCAGAGTTCCATTCGCGTCACGGTCATGCGGATGCGGGATTCGGAGGCCGCGTCCGCTCGCGGCGAATCCGCCCGGACCGAAGCACGCCGGGCGATCCTGGTACCCCAGCATCAGAAATCCGACCGCTGCAGCCCAGAGGAGACGGCGGCCCCGATTCATACCGCTCGTTCGGACACGTTCAGCGGATGGTCATCGCCGTCCTGGCGCGACGGCGGTCGCCGACTCGGCGCGCACCTCGCGTCGGTAGGCGAGGTTGATCCGAGCCGCACCCCAGGACAGCGCCCAGATGAGGATCAGCGAGCAGATGAGTACGACTGTCGATGCCGCGTCGATCAGCCAGGAGGGGCGATCGAATGAGCGCTCACGTTGGAGCACAGTGATTTCGGGGACGAAGGAGCGCGTGAACTGGTCCAGTGCCGGGACTTCGGCGGCATCGATGCCGCGGTCATGAGGCATGTAGATCGGCAGTGCGGTGAGCATTCGGCCGTCGTGCAGCCGCAGGATTGTCTTCCAATTACCGTATGCCGGAACCGGTTTCGTACTGACATAATGTCCCTGGCCGACCCTGCGCAGCTGATCGATCACCAGTCCGCGACCAGGGCTCGAGGACCCGATGCCACCCTGCCAGGCCAGAATCTGCACCCACTCGGGATCAGCACCGACCAGGTCCTTCGGTGCCAACGTGATATCGGCGTTGACCATCCGACCGGCGTATGCCGCTGCGGCATCACGCAATTGGACTGTCGCGGAGGCATTTTCAGGAACATCGACGCATAGGCCATTCGCCGTGGCAGCCGCAGTGATCAGCACCGCGGCTATCACGATGCCACGGCGAATCACGATGCGCGGAAGCTCTTCACCCCGCAGGACCATGCCGAGCAGGACGCCGACCGCACCGCCCGCGACACCCACGGGCAGCGCCATGAGCAATAGCTCCGGCCACATACCGCTCGGCCAGGAATCCACGAACACCCCCGCCACCCATAGCGATTCGAGCCAGAGCCCAATAGTGGCCGCGACCAGTCCGGTCAGCGCACCCCACCATACGGGTCTGGACATGGGCAGCAGCGCCATCAGTTCCACGATCAGCGCGATACCGAGATACAGCGGAAATACGTTGTGCGGCGCAGCGAGCAGCGGACCGACCAAGACCGCCAAAACGGTGCGGACGAAGATCGCGAATACCACCGCCGCCAATGCACCGCCGCGCCCGAGCGTGTAGCGCGCCGAAATCAGTGCGATCGTACTCGCGGCCGCGATCAGCATCGGCTGGAAAACCAGACGGAATTGTTCGACACCGAAATCGAATTCGACCTGATACACCGACAGGCCGATCAGCAGACCGCCGAAGGCGAAGGTGCGGATCAGCCACAGCAGTGGTCCGTCGGTGCGATCCGGATCGGGGCGGTCCAGGCGGCCTTCGAATTCCAGCAGCAGCACGGCGACCAGCGACAATCCGGCACCGCCGATCAGCATCAGATGCGTCGGACCCCACAGGGTGACGTCCTGGCCGAACAGTCGGTGCCAGATGTCATCGAGTGGGAAGCCGATAAGGGCGTACAGGCCGGCCCCCGCCATCAGTACGCCGCCGACCGGCGCGTACCAGTCACGGGTGATCCGAATGGCGGCCGGACCCGGTTTCTGGTCCAGCGGCAGGATGATGGCCAGCATTCCGGCCATGAACAGGAAGAACAGGCCGATCATGATGAAGTAGTGCGCCGGATTCGCTAGCGGGCCCTCGTCGCGGCCCTTACCGATATGCAGGCTCACATCCCAGATGAAGCCGAATAGCGCGGTGAGAATGGTGGCGATGAACAGCGCGAGCGGCAGCGCGACCCAACCCGGCCGGTTACTCAGCCGCCCGAGCCGATCGGCGGCAGTTTGTAGCCAGGTGATGCGGCGGGTGCGGTGCAGATACCCGACGACGACCAGCACGGCCGCGATGGCGATCGCCGTGCCGGTTAGCACCGCGACCTGGTCGAGTGCGGCTCCACCCCCCTCGGACCCCCGCGCAAATAGCGCTGTTACCTGCCTCATCACCTGACACTTTCCGGTGTTGGCGATCCTCGCGTGGCTAACCGTGCGCAGTCCGCGCCGTTGCGGGCCTCGTCCTCATCGACGGTGCCGGGCAGCCCCGCATATCACTTGGACCTTCAGTTTCCGAAGGTCGGCATGTATGTCGCATACCCGCTGGCGAGAGGGTCAATCCGGTGCCGGTGAGCGCCCTGGCGGATTGGCTGAACTCCCAGCCGACAGGCACTTTCGATGCCCGTTTGCATCCAGTGACGCCGGGTAGTTGCCGAGTATGGGTAGGCGTGATGGTTTGGCCCCGTGGTGGATCGAGGCGCCGACGGCGGCGATAACCGGTGCGGTGCGCACCGGGGTTTCGACAGCCGTCGGACTGGGCGTACAACTCGTCGAGGCACCGTTGCATGCGGCCGAAGCTGTGGCCGATGCCGCGACATCGGTCATCGACACGACCGCCGCCGGAGTCGACGAATTGGCTTCCACACCGGAGAGCCCGCTGGGCGAGGACCTGCTGGATCTGGTCGATCCGCATGAGCGTCGGGCCAACCGTCGGGTGGCCCTGCGTGACAACAAGGCGACGATCGAAGTGCGTGGGCTCAGCTCCGAGCGTGGCGCGGCGCTGGCACGGATATTGGACGAGCGGCTCGGCAAGTTACGCGGTGTGCGGTGGTCACAGGTGAATGCGGTGACCGGTCGGGTGGTCGCCACGCTGCGCGACGGCGCGACCGCGCTGCCAGAACTGCTCGAGGCCATCGAGGGGATCGAGGCCGATAATAATGTCGCCGAAGTGGACTGGAGTCGCAGCGTCGAATATCCGGAGGACCGGGAACCGTTGCTGGCGGCGGGAATTCAAGTGGCGAGCGAGGTATTCGCCATTGCGGTGTCCACGGTCGGCGCACGGCTACCGTTCGGTGGTCCGGCGCGCGCGGTGCGAGCGGCGGCCACCTTCGTCGACACCCAACCTCGACTGCGGGGAATGCTCGAATCGCGATTCGGCCGTTCCCGCGCCGATATGGCCCTGACGATTGTCACCGCGATCGGAACCGCATTCGGCGAAGACGCCGCCGACGGAATTTCGAGTCTGCTTGCCGACACTGCCCAGCGCACCTTTCTACTCGGCGAGGCCATCGCCCAGCGTTTGGAGTGGCGCAACTGGGAGTCCGAAATGGTGTGCCGCGAACAACCCGACGTAACCGAGCCCCTACCGCCCTACACCCGCCCCACCGACATACCGGGCGGCCCGATCGAGCGCGTCGCCGACGAAACCGCAGCCGGATCGCTCGTCGGCACCGCCGCATTCGTCGGCCTCGGCCGCCTCGGCGATGCCGCCGACGCCCTCGGACTCGGCGCACCGAAGGCCGCACGAGCCTGCCGCGAGGCCTACGCCGCCAGCGTGAACATGGCCCTCGCGCGTGCGGGAGTACTGACATTGCACCGGGGTGCGTGGCGGCGCTTGGACCGGCTCACCACGCTGGTGATCGACGGCGAAGCGCTGCTCACGTCACGTCGACTGGTGCTCGATGTCGAGTCGGCCGATGACGAATGGTCGATGGGGAAGGTCTGGAGCGCAGCGCAGCGATTGCTGTGGTCCTCAGATGAGCAGACCCCGACAGAGAGCTGGGGCGCCACTACGAAGGGTGAGGAGGGGGCTACCAACGAAGGCAACGGACAGGCCGCATCGGGGGATAGCGAGGAGAGCGCACTCCAGGGCGATAAGCACGCCGCAACCGCGGGCAACAAGAAAGCCGCGACGAATGGCAGCAAGCAAGCCGCCATCGTGGACTACAAGGCAGCCGCAACCGACGGCGACGAGGCGACCGCGTCAGAGCACGCGGCACTGCGACTGGTGCATCCGAAGAGCGGGGCTCGTGATCGCGGGGCCACCATCCGGCCGGTCTGGCGCGAATTGCGTGCCGGTGACCGCACGGTGGGACGTGTGCTGCTCGGTCGGGAGCTCGATCCGAGTGCGCACGATGTGTTGACCGCTGCGCGGCGGGCTGGGTTGCGGGTGGTGCTCGTCGCACATGAGGATGCGAACGAATTACGTTCGCTCGCTGATGAATTCGTTTCCGCGACGACGTCGATGAGCAAGCAGGTCGAGCGGCTGCAGCAGGACGGCCAGGTGGTGGCGATGCTGAGCCCCTGCGCCCACAAAGCGTTGGCCCGAGCCGACCTGGCACTCGGATTGTTCAGGGCCCATCACTGCGAACCACCGTGGGCCGCCGATGCCATCTGCCGGGATCTCGACCAGGTGCAGCGCGTGCTCGCGGCAGTCGCGCCCGCGCGGCAGGTCAGTGAACGCGGGCGCACCCTGGCTCTGTCGGCGTGCGCGCTCGGCGGCCTGCTGCTCGCTGTCACCCCGACCAGGAAGGCTCGAACAACACCGATGGTCGCCGCACAGCTGACTGCGCTGATGACCGGGGCGCGCAACGGCATTCGAGCGGCCACATCCGCACCACCCACCACTATTGCACCCCTATTGCCTTGGCACGCACTGGAACCCAATGAAGTGCTCGCACGCCTACCGCAGCCCCCGGCCCTCGACGAGCGGGCGATCCCGGCCCGAGCCGAACAGAGCCTGATCACCAAAACTCTCGCACCGATGACGTCCTTCGCCCGCCATCTGCGCCACGAGCTGGATGACCCGCTGACGCCGATCCTCAGCGTCGGAGCCGTCGCCACCGCCATACTCGGCGAGCCGTCCGACGCCATACTTCTCGCCTCCGTGCTGACGGTGAATGCGGTGATATCGGCCGCTCAGCGCCAGCGCGCTGAAAGCGAATTGCAAGACCTGCTCGAAGGCGAACAACTCACCGGCCGCCTGATCGACCGCGCGGCGATCGACGAGGCCGAACAGAACGAAGAATCCGTGCCCGCAGACGCTCTCGCCATCGGCGATGTCTTGGTCGTCCACGCGGGCGATGTGGTTCCCGCCGATGCGCGACTGCTGCGCGTGGACGAACTGGAAATGGACGAATCCGGTCTGACCGGCGAATCGGTGACGGTCGAGAAGAATCTCGCCGCCACACCCAGCGCGGCCCTCGGCGAACGCGCCTGCATGATCTTCGCGGGCAGCACCGTCGTGAACGGAAGGGGACTGGCCGTCGTAGTTGCCGTGGGCGCCGATACCCAGGCCGGACGCGCGACCGCGGGCGCGGTGCCGCCGGATAAGGGCGGCGTGCAGGCCCAGCTGCGGCAGCTCACCAATCGCGCACTACCACTCACCCTTTCGGGTGGGGCGCTGGTCACCGCGCTGGGCGGACTGCGCGGCCGGATGCTGCGCAATGCGATCTCCGACGGCGTCGCGGTCGCGGTAGCCGCGGTGCCGGAGGGATTGCCCCTGGTCGCCACAGTGGCGCAGCTGGCAGCCGCGCGTCGACTGTCGCGCTACGGCGTGCTGGTCCGCGCCAGCCGCACCGTCGAGGCTCTCGGCCGCGTCGACACCCTGTGCTTCGATAAGACCGGCACCCTCACCGAAGGACGGCTGCGGCTCACCATGCTGGCCGACCTGGACAACCAGTGGTCACCCGATGACGAATCCGATGATGCGCGCCGACTGCTACGCGCCGCCGCCCGTGCCTGCCCGGATCCGGATGACGGTCCGGTGCTGCACGCCACCGACCGCGCGGTCCTGGATGCCGCCGAAAGGCTCGGCGACGACGCGCACCGGTGGGATCCGATCGAGGAGATCCCGTTCGAATCCAATCGTGGCTACGCCGCGGTACTCGGCCAGACGACACGAAAATTGCGCCTGATCGTCAAGGGTGCACCGGAGGTGGTACTCCCCCGCTGCACCAAAGCTCCTACCGCGGAACCATTCTCGGACAACGTGCGCAAGCGCGCGCGGGAAGTCATCGATGACCTCGCCGAACAAGGCCTGCGCGTCCTCGTCGTCGCCCGCCGCGACCTCGCCGACCAACCCGATGATGTCGAACGCGCCGTCGACGAACTCACCCTCCTCGGCTTCCTCGGCATCGCGGACACCCCGCGCCCGCAGACGTTGCCGCTGGTAACGGCCTTGCAGGACAATGAAATCGGCGTGCGCATGATCACCGGCGACCATCCGGTCACGGCGGCGGCGGTGGCCCGCCAACTCGGCATTGCCGTGGATACCGTCACCACCGGTGCCGATCTGGATCGGCTCGACGATACCGAGCAGGCCGAACTCATCGAACGCAGCACCGTCTTCGCCAGGGTCGGTCCGGAGCAGAAGGTCCGCATCGTGGCCGCCTTGCGCCGCAATGGTCATGTGGTCGGCATGACCGGCGACGGCAGCAATGATGCCGCCGCCATCCGCAGCGCGGACATCGGAATTGGTTTGGCCGCAAGGGGCTCCGCGGCCGCCCGTAATGCCGCGGATCTGGTGCTCACCGATCCGAATCCACTCGCCCTGCTGCACGCGCTGGTAGAGGGACGCGGCATGTGGCAACGCATTACCGACGCGGTGGGCGTGTTGGTCGGCGGCAATGCCGGGGAGATCGCATTCACCATCTACGGCACCGTGGTCGGCGGGCGGGCACCGCTGGGTACTAGGCAATTCCTGCTGGTGAACATGCTCACCGATATGTTTCCCGCACTGGCCCTTGCCCTTTCACCGGATCGCGACAGCCCGGACCCGCGCGATGCGGAGCACGGTGCCGAGCAACGGGCGCGGCAATTGGCCGAAATCCCGCCTGCCAGTCTGGGTCCCGATCTCGCCCGCACGATCGCGGTGCGCGGCATAGCCACTGCGGCGGGTGCCTGCACAGCGTGGACCGTCGGCCGCTACACCGGAACCCAGCGCCGCGCGGCCACCATCGGACTGGTGGCGCTCATCGGTACCCAACTCGGGCAGACACTGCTCTCCGGCCACCGCAGTCCCCTGGTCTGGGTCACGACCGCCGCCAGCGGCCTGGTTCTCGGCGCGGTGGTCATGGTTCCGGGGGTGTCGGCCTATTTCGGTTGCACGCCACTGGGTCCCGTCGGCTGGACCATCGCCACCACCTCCGCCGCCGCGGCAACCGCGGGCTCGACGGTCCTTCCGCGTCTACTGCCCGACGCTGGCGAAAGCTGACCGCGCCGGTGCCACCTCGCCTTAGGTTTCCCGCTTTCACGGACAGCCGCTGGTTCCACCGAGTCGACTGGTTTTCACGGAGCGCCGCTGGTTCCCGCGGGCCGCCGTTCGTTTCCACCGAGCGCGCCGGTCTCCCGGACAGCTGCTGGCTACCAGGCCCATTACAGCCAGCCGGTGGCAACCAGTCCGGCGACCACTGCCGCGCCGAAGACAAGCCAGGCGGCGTAGTCCCCCACATGCCCGCTGTGCAGTCGGTGTAATGCGGTCGCGGCCACGGTGACCGGACGAATCGGCGGCTTTCCGCGAGCGCGCAACGTGCCGAAATGCAGCGCGACAAGTGCTATCAGCACGGCCAGGACAGTCGACAACAGACCGAGCGCCAAGCCTGCTCCGCTCCATTCGATCTGCGGAACTCCGCCGGGATGGGCGGTCGTATTACCGAGCAGCGCCGCCGCCCGGTAAGCCTCGGGATCAACGAACGTCGCGGCGGCGGGACCGATAGCGGTTGTGAATCCCGTTGGCAGACCCAGTATTAGCGCGACGAGCAACAAAACCAGCACCGCACCCAGCATCGTGATCGGCGTCCGGTTGCGCGGCGCGGCGACATCGGGCACCTCGTGTTCCCCGGTGGTCTCCTCGGGATCGAGTTTGTGCTCGGGCACCTCACCCACACCGAAACACACCCGCAGCCCCGCACGCAACGCCGCCCCGCCGGTTATCGCCGAAACGACGATCACCAGCCCTACCAGGAAATTCGACCCATCGGATTCCTCGAGCAACGCCTTGCCCAGCCCCGCACCGAACGGCGGCAACCCTGCCAATACCAACGCCGAAAGCACAAACAGCACACCGATAGTCCGCTGACCACGCGCCCGCCCATGCAAACTGAACTCGTCCACACTGCGATACCGCGACAGCAACACACCGGTCAGCAGAAACAGCGAACCCTTGACCGCAGCATGACCCCCGAGGTACAGCGCCGATGCGGCGACACCAAGCGGTGACAGTGCGGCGAGTCCGAGAATGAACAATCCGATATGCGCGATCGTCGAATACGCGAGCAGCCGTTTGATATGCCGTTGCAGCACACACATCACCGCACCGAGCACAGCGGTAGAAATGCCCAGCACCAACAACATTCGGCGCACGCCAGGAGCGGGCAGCACAGTATCGAACACCGTCCAATACACCCGTGCCAGCCCATAAACACCCAACGGTGCCATCACACCGGAGAACAGCACACAGACCGGCGACGGTGCCACAGCATGCGCATCGGCCAGCCAGAAATGGAATGGCACCGCCGCCGCCTTGACCAACCATCCGGTGGCAATCAGCACGAATGCCGCCAAAACAAGAGCATCACCCGCCCGCGCCTCGACCGCAATTCCCAACTGTGCCAGGCCGAGTTGCCCGGTCCGCGCATACAAAAGTCCGATTCCGAACAGGCACAGGTACGCGCCGAGCGAATTGACCACCCCGAAATTCAGCCCTGCCTGCACAGATTCGGGTTCCTCGATCTTCAGTCCGGTCAACGCATACGCCGCCACGCCCATCAACTCGAAGAATACGAACATGTCGAAAAGATCACCGGTCAGCGCGAATCCGGTCATACCGGTGGCAAAGAGCAGAACCAGGGCCGGATAGTGCGCATGCAGATTGTCGAAGTAGCGCCAGCCGAACAGCAATGCGGTCGTGGTGAGCAATGCGATCAGCAAAGCCATTGCGGCACCGAGCCGATCGGCGACCAACACGATGCCGACGGTCAGCCCAGGTCGCGGCTTCCACCCACCGGACCAGGACGACACCGTGCCGGTGCCGGTCTCATACAGCAGCAATCCAGCCAGGATCGTCCCGGCAAGCGCGGTCCCGGTGCCGATCACATCGATCAGCAGCCTGGGCAATACCCGCCCGAGAGCGAGCAGCAGGCAGGAACCGGCGACCGGCAGCGCGATCACGAGTGCCGGGAGCGCCTGATCGAGGGGGACCATCAGCCACGCAGCGCGTGCAGTTCGTCGGGCTGGACGGTGCCGTGTCGCTTGGCGATCTGCACGACCAGCGCCAGCAGCAATGCGGTAACCGTCGCGGAGACGACGATGTCGGTCAGCGCCATCGCCTGCACCACCGGGTCGACCACCGGCGAGCCCGGCGGATTCGCGGACCCGAAAATCGGTGCCGAAGCGCCCTTTTGGTAGCCGATGGCCAATAGCAGGACATAGGTTCCCGATTGTCCGATGGATACGCACACCACGGTATGCACCAGATGTCTGCTGCGTACCACGCCGTAAATGCCGATCAGTAAGAGCCAAACGGCGATCACATAGGGAAATACGGTCATCGCGACGCCTGCCTCTCCGTAGTCAGATACTCGTCGAGGAACTGCGCGAGCAGTACGACGACACCACTGCCGACCGCGAGCCCGACCGCCACGCTGAACAGCGGCAGCGTACCGGCCGACAGCAGGCGGCCGAATTGCCCGAGCGGCAGAATATTCGCCAGATATCCAGCGCCACTGAGGATTCCGGCCAGCCCGAGGGCGACCACTGTGCCCCTGCCCACAGCCTCGCCGAACTCGTACCAAACCAACGGACGCAGCCGCCGCAGCGCGCGGTAATTGCCCGCCACGTACAGCAAGTGCAGGCCGGTGGCCAGCACCACACCGCCTTGGAAGCCGCCACCCGGCGTGAGATGTCCGTGCACGACCACATCAGCACCGATCATCAGTGTCACCGGCAGCAAGGCATAGCCCAGAAATCGCGTCGCCTGCATAATGCGACCGAGGTCCTCCGATTGTCGTTGCGGCCGTGGCCCTTCCGGACGCAGTAGAGTCGCCGCACCGAGCACCGCCGCCACCAGGATGGCCTCCTCGCCGAAGGTGTCGAGGCCACGCTGATCGAAATTGACCGAGGAAACCGCATTGGGGCTGTGCTGCTGCAGCGACGCCTGGACCGCGGCGTCGCGATACGGATGATCGGTACCGCCGAACCCGGGCATACCGAACAGCGCGAGTCCGAGCAATACGACAAGTCCGACCCCACCGACGAGGAAGATCACCAGTCGCGCACCGTACTTCACGACCGTCGTCTCCGCTCCACGGCCCGCACAGCGAGCAACACCATCAGCGGCACCACCGCGGTACCCACCGCGACCTGTGACAACGCCACATCCGGCGCACCGAGCACGAGAAATGCCGGTGTTAACAGCGCACCGAACACCGCCAGCGATACTGCCTGGCGCTGCGGCTGGTCGGTGAATACGACGACCGTGCCCGCCACCGCGACCAGTCCGAGCGTGATCACAATCAGGGCGTTCATTGCGGGGCCTCGATCCGGCCGTCGGTGCGGGCATTGAGCCTGCCGATGGCGGCACTCAGCACCGGGGCGGTGAGCGCCAGCAGCAGGAGGGTCACCACGACGATCGCCGTGGTCAGCCCCGGCCCCTCCGCGATAAGCACCGCGAGTGCGATGAACGGTCCGGCGACCGCGCTGATAATCGACGAATAGTGCAGTCGCGCATAGACCGAACGCGGCCGCAGCGCCGCCATCGAAGCGGCCACCGCGACCAGCGTGCCGATTGCGAGCAGTGCGTCGACGAAGAAACTAGTCATCACGCACCCCCAACAGGCGCGTGAAAACCAGGGTGCCCGCGAAGGAGAGCAAGACCACCACCAACGGCACGATCAGATAGTCCGGTCTCCCGAGTCCCAGACTCAGCAATATCAAGACCACGATCAATAGCGAGCTGACCAATTGCAGCCCGACGAGCCGATGCGCCGCCGTGCCCCTGCTGGACAGCAACAGCGCAGGCCCGATCCCACCGACCAGCAGCACACCCGACGCGACCAGCCAAGGCGCGGTGGACATTTCGATCAGCCCCCGAACATCCGTCGCAGTCGAGTCTCGGGTGTCGCGAATACGTGCAGCAGCAGCTCATCGTCAGCATCGATGACCAGCGAGCCGGGCGTCGCCGAGAGCACACCGGTGATCAGTGCCGCCCGCCCCGCTCGCCGCCGCGCATCGGCTTCCGCGTCGAGTTCGTTCTCCTCGAACCTCCCGACCGGCCTGCCATGCGCGGCGATCGACAGGGCGGCCCAGCTATCGCGCACGATCGCGCTGGGGAGCGCGGCCAACAGCTGCGGAATCTTGTCCGGCGGTCGCCAATTGCCCTGCACCGCGATACGTCCCAGACGACCCGCCCAAGCAGCGGGTAATGCGAGCACGACGGCCGCGAGCAACTCTTGGAGACTGAACGTGGTCAGCGTCGCCAGCCACAGCAACACCAGCACCGCCCACCAGCCGAGGACTTCCGCCGCCGCTGCGATGCGCCCGCTCATTTGTCGTCTTCTCGATGCCAGTCCCGCACCGCATCACGCGCCCGGTCGAATATCGCCAACGGCGGACCGGCCAGCAGATTCGCCAGCGCGGATTCCCCGGTCTTCGGATGCGGACGGGTCGGCGCGACCGCTTCGGCGGCCCGCACCGAACCCGCCATCCGCTCCAATTGATGCGCCGAAAACTGTTGGCGCAATAGGGCGAATTCCTCGTGCTCCTCGCGGCTGGCATGGTCGATCACCGCCTCGGCGAATTCGGCCAGCTCGGCATCGAAATCCGGATGGTCGACACCGAGGTCGTAAAGGTTGGCCAGCGCGCGCTTGGCGTGGTTCTCCTCATGCCGGCGCTGTCCGACCATCTGGTCCGCCCCGAAACGGGCGCGGGCGGCGACCGGGTGCACGGCCTCCGCTTCGGCGCTCTCGTGCACCGCGAGCAACCGGACCAGTTCCTTGAACAGCTCCGACTTATCGCCCTGCCCGGACTTCAGTTGGGCGAGTAAGCCTTTGATCTGCCTATGTTGTGCCATCAGCAGATCGACGACGTCCTCGGTCGATGGCAAAGTCATGATGACGAATTCCGATGCGGCACGAATTCCTGCAACTTGGTCTTGGTGCCCTGCCACATCAGATGCCAGCCATCCGGATCGCCGCGCATCACCGCCTCGGCGGTGTCCTTCATCTGCTCATAGGTCGCATGCGGTGGAATCGGCGGCACCTCGGGATCGCAGCGCACATCGAGCAGTACCGGACGATCCGCGCTCAGCGCCTGCCGCCACGCGTCGGCGAGATTCTCCGGATCGTCGATCGCGATCGACGGCAGCCCCATACAGCGCGCCAGATCCGCGTAGGAAGTCTCCGGAAGTATCTGTGACTCTTCGAATTTCGGAGCGCCACCCATGGCGCGCAGCTCCCAGGTGACCTGGTTCAGATCGTTATTGTGGAAGACACAGATGATCAGCCGCGGATCACTCCACTGCCGGTAATAGCGTGCGATGGTGAGCAGTTCGGCCATTCCGTTCATCTGCATGGCGCCGTCACCGACCAACGCGATCGCCGGCCGTTCCGGATGCGCGAATTTGGCGCCGATGGCATAGGGCACGCCGGGTCCCATGGTCGCCAGGGTGCCCGACAGCGAGCCGCGCGTACCGATGCGGAATCGCAGGCAGCGGGCGTACCAGTTGGTGGATGAGCCGGAGTCCGCGGTGACGATCGCATTATCCGGAAGCTGTTGCGACAGTTCCCAAACCACGCGCATCGGGTTGACCGGCTTGGCCTGCAACATCGCCTGCCGCTCGACTGTCTCCCACCAGCGGGACACATTCTGCTCGATCTTCTCCCGCCAGGAACGCTCCTCCTTGCGGCGCAGCAGCGGAACGAGTTCGGCCAGTGTGGCTTTCGCATCACCGACCAGATTCACTTCGGTCGGATAGCGCATGCCGATCATGGTGCCGTCGATATCGATCTGCACGGCGCGCGCCTGACCGAACTCCGGCATGAACTGGGTGTAGGGGAAATTCGACCCAACGATGATCAGCGTGTCGCAGTCGCGCATCATTTCATAGCTCGGCCTGGTACCGAGCAACCCGATCGACCCGGTGACAAAGGGCAGGTCGTCGGGCAGCACATCCTTGCCGAGCAATGCCTTCGCCACACCCGCACCGGTGATTTCGGCGAGTTCGACCACCTCGCGCGCGGCCGAGCGCGCGCCCTGACCGACGAGCACCGCGACCTTCGATCCGGCGTCGATGATCTCGGCCGCGCGTTCGATCTCGGGATACGGTGCGACCACCGTCGCGGTCAACGCATGTGGTGGGCTGGAGGGCACCTGCTTGAACTCGTGTTCGGGCGGTTCGTAGGGTTCTTCCTGCAGATCGGCGGGAATGATCACGGCGGTCGGCGAATGCCGGGTCATCGCCGTGCGAAACGCCCGGTCCAGCGCGTTGGGCAACTGGCTCGAGACATTGACCTCGACCAGATAATCACTGGCGACATCCTTGAACAGGCTCTGCAGATCGACTTCCTGCTGATAGCTGCCGCCCATGGCGCTGCGCGCGGTCTGACCGACGATCGCGACGACCGGGACATGGTCGAGTTTGGCGTCGTAGAGGCCATTGAGCAAATGGATCGCGCCGGGTCCCGAGGTGGCCGTGCAGACGCCGACCTTCCCACTGAACTTGGCGTAACCGGTGGCTTGGAACGCCGCCATTTCCTCGTGTCTGGCCTGCACGAATTGCGGTTTGTTATCCGCGCGACCGAAAGCGGCGACCAGACCGTTGATGCCGTCGCCGGGGTATCCGAAGACTTGGTTAACGCCCCACTCCCGTAGTCGTTGCAGGACGTAGTCACCAACCTGTTGTTTCATGAGGATCTCCTGTAGGTATCCGGGTTGGTCAGACGGGTGATACCCAGCGAATGGGCAGGCAATCAGAGGGTGTGCCGCGCGCCGAAGTGGGTAGCCGCACTGTGCCGAGAGGAGGGGTGCCGAATGATTGATCTCCCGCTGACGCGACTCGCGGCCGAACTCACTGAGCAGGTCTCCGGGGAAGTACGTTTCGATCCCGGATCCAGAGCCACGTACTCCACCGATGCCTCGAACTATCGCGCGGTACCGCTCGGCGTGGTGCTACCGCACACACCGGACGATGCGGCCGCGGCGATCGCGGTGTGCCGCGAGCACGATATGCCGGTGCTCTCGCGCGGCGGCGGCACCAGCCTGGCCGGTCAATGCTGCAATGCGGCCGTGGTGCTGGATTGGAGCAAGTACTGCGATCGGCTGATCTCGGTCGACACGGCGGCCCGCACCGCGATCGTGGAACCAGGGATCGCACTGGACCCGCTGAATGCGCTGTTGGCGCGGTACGACCTGATGGTCGGCCCGAAACCTTCGACGCATGTCAGCTGCACGATCGGCGGGATGATCGGCAACAACTCCTGCGGATCTACCGCGCAGGCGTACGGGAAGATGGTCGATTCGGTGCGGCGGCTGGAAATCCTGACCTACGACGGGTTACGGGGTTGGGTCGGCGCGGATTCCCCGGATGAGTTTCCCGAACTACTCGACGGCCTGCGGCGGATCCGCGATGAATACGCGGCGGATATCCGCGCGCACTACCCCGATATTCCGCGCCGGGTGTCGGGCTACAACCTCGATTCCCTGCTGCCGGAGCACGGCTTCGATCTCGCGAAACTACTCGTCGGCAGCGAGTCCACGCTGGTAACGGTGCTGCGTGCCGAAATCCAACTCGTGCAACGCCCGAAAGCGGTGGCACTGACCGTACTCGGCTACCCCGATATCTACGATGCCGCCGATGCGGTGCCGATCGTATTGCAGCACAACCCGACAGCGCTGGAAGGTGTCGACCACCGACTGGTCGATCTGGAACATATCGAACATCTGGCCGCAGGTGCCATCGCACAGTTGCCGGACGGAAAAGGTTGGCTGATGGCGCAATTCGAGGGTGCCGACCAGGACGAAGCCGACCGACGGGCCCAGGCGATGGTCGAGAAAGTGACCATGAAAACCGGTGCGACCTCGACGATGATCGATGATCCCGCACGAGAGGCGGAAATCTGGATGGCCAGGGAGGCAGGCCTGGGCGCCACGGCCTATCCGCCCAACAGTCCGGAAACCCATGAGGGTTGGGAGGATGCCGCGGTACCGCCCAACCGGCTCGGTGACTATCTGCGCGACTTCGAAAGTTTGCTCGACGATTTCGATTACCAGTCGTCCTCGCTGTACGGCCACTTCGGCCACGGCTGCGTGCACACCCGCATACCGTTCGATCTCCGTAGCGCGGAAGGCATTTCGAGGTACCGCAGCTTCGCCGAGCAGAGCGCCCAGTTGGTGACGCGGTACGGCGGATCGCTGTCCGGTGAACACGGCGACGGTCAGTCGCGCGGCGAACTGCTGCCGATCATGTTCGGCGATCGGGTCGTCGAGGCATTCGGCGCGGTCAAACATCTCTTCGATCCACGCAACCGGATGAATCCCGGCAAGGTCGTACACCCGCGACCACTGGATCAGGACCTGCGCCAAGGCGCGGACTATCGGCCGTGGAATCCGGTGACCCACTTCACTTTCCCGGAGGATGACCATCGCTTCAGCGTGGCTGCCGCGCGCTGTGTCGGCGTCGGCAAGTGCCGCGGTCACGAGGGCGGTGTGATGTGCCCGAGTTACCGGGCGACCAGGGAGGAGGAACACTCCACCCGCGGCCGCGCCCGACTCCTGTTCGAAATGCTCCAGGGCGAGGTGATCACCGATGGCTGGCGCTCCACCGAGGTGCGCGATGCCCTCGACCTGTGCCTGGCCTGCAAAGGCTGCCGCAGCGACTGCCCGGTCGATGTCGATATGGCCACCTACAAGGCCGAATTCCTCTCCCACCACTATGAACACCGCGTCCGGCCGATGGCGCACTACTCGATGGGCTGGATTCCGATGTGGGCCCGGCTCGCCACCGCCGTGTCCGCACCGGCCAACGCGCTGGCTCAGAGCCGGGGCCCGGGTGGGCTGCTCAAACGTCTCGGCGGCGTCGACCCGCGCCGGGACCTACCGCGCTTCGCCCGCGAGCGCTTCACCGAGAAGTTCGCCCGTCGCACACCGGACGAGCGCGGCCACCGTGGCCGAGTGCTGCTGTGGCCCGACACCTTCACCAACAACTTCGCCCCCGAAATAGCCGAAGCCGCGGTGACGGTACTGGATGCGGCCGGGTTCGAAATCGAAATACCAAGGCGCACCGTGTGTTGCGGTCTGACCTGGATTTCCACCGGCCAACTCCCCACCGCGAAACGAGTACTGCGCCGAACCCTGCGTCAGCTCGAACCCCAATTGCGCTCTAGCACCCCCATCGTCGTGCTCGAACCCAGCTGTGCCGCCGTCTTCCGCTCCGATCTCACCGAACTACTCGCCGGTGACGAAGACGCCCACCGCTTGGCGAATCAGGTCCGCACCCTCGGCGAAATCCTCACCGAACAGGCCGACGACTGGGAACCCCCGCGCATCGACGCCCACGCCATGGTCCAACCACACTGCCACCAGCACGCGATCCTGCACTATGACGCCGACCAGAGGCTTTTGACCGCAACCGGACTCGACGTCGAAGTACTCGATGCCGGATGCTGCGGCCTGGCCGGAAACTTCGGCTTCGAACGCGGCCACTACGACGTCTCGGTAGCCTGCGCGGAAGACAAACTGATGCCGACCATCCGCAACCGCGACCCCGAAACCCTGGTCCTGGCAGACGGTTTCAGCTGCCGTACCCAAATCGAACACCTGCAACCGCAAGCCCGACCGCAGCACGCGGCACAAGTCCTCGCCGAGGCGCTGCGCCGCGAGTGAATCAGTCGGTGTCGAACAGCCGATCGGCGCGCGGAAGCCGGCCGATGGTGTTGGAGATCTGGGCGACCAGGGCCCAAGGGCGCTGGGTGTCGGTGGTGGCCTTGCCGCTGGTCAGGATCGCACCGGCGAGTCCGCGGGTGGGGTCGGCCCAGCCGTATTGGGTTGTCAGGCCACTGCGGCCGAAGTGCGACTGGGTATTTCTCCCGAACTTCGAGCGACGAGCACCCAGCTCGAAACCAGCGCGGCTTACGCGTCCGGCCAGGCCTGGTAAGCGTGGTGCGGGGCGGATCGCTTCGCGGAGGGTTTCGGGCTCGATGATCCGCACACCGTCGAGTTCGCCGCCGCGGGTGAGGATTTCGTAGAAGCGAGACAGTTCGTAGGCGGTCGTGACGATATTGCCCGACGGCAGTTCGGCGGTCAGGAAATCCCGATTCGCGGACTTGGCGGTCGCACCGTCCATCCGCCCGCCGAGTGCCTTGCGCGCCAAAAGTATCGACATTCGTGACGGCGGCGGGCCGGTCTTCACACTGGGCACGACCTTGTCGACATCCTCGGGACAGACCCCGAAGTTGTTCCAGCGGAAGCCCAATGGTTCGAGTACCTGTTCGGCGAGATGTTCGCGCATCCGCTTCCCGGTGGCCCGCTGCACCAGCAGCCGTTGGATCAAACCGCCGGTCAACGCGTGATAGACACGGAATCGACCGGGCCGCCAACTCGGCACCAGATCGGCCAGCCCCTGTACGGCCAACTCCTCGTCGAGCACCAACTCGACGCCCTTGTACGGCGGCGTAATGAACGGCACACCCGCCGAATGCGACATCACATCGCCGATGGTGATCGCATCCTTGCCGTGTGCCGCGAATTCCGGAATGTATTTGCACACCGGATCATTCAGCGCGAACGCACCCTGTTCGACCAGCATGAACATCAGCGTCGCCGATACGCCCTTGGCGGTGGAGAACCCGCAGAACAGCGTCTCCGGCGTCGCGAGTATCTGCTCCGCATCCGGACCGTCTTTCGGCGCATTCCCCCAGCCGTGCCCGATCGCTCGGTTCAGCACGACCTTCCCGTTGCGCCGCAGACAGGTCTGAATAGCGGGCGTCGTCCCCATCCGGTACCACGCCCGCACCGATGTCCACAGCGCCGCGACATCCGCGTTCGTCAACCCAGCATCGGCCGGATCGTCCTCGTGCCCGACTGTCGTCACCGCGTCCAGATCATCGGCGACGGTCACCAACGTGCCAGGGACCACCTTCATTCGGCCAGCATATCGACGCTGATCTCGCCGCCGATCGAGCCCACGCCGCAGTGCTGGTTTCGCGCGGCGAGCCGGGGTACTCGGCTGGCAGGAGGTGTGACATGCCAAAGGAATGGAGCAATAAGCAGGAACGGCAGTACGAGCACATCAAGGACTCGGCAGAGGACCGGGGCGAGAGCCAGAAGCGGGCGAAGGAAATCGCCGCGCGGACGGTCAATAAGAATCGCGCCCAATCCGGGCAGTCGAAGACCGCCAGCCGTTCCTCGGTAAAGGATAAGTCGCCACAGCAGCGCGGTGGGCAGCGCTCGGGCCGCAGCGGTCCGAAGGGCCCGACCCGCGACCAGCTGTACAACGAGGCCAAAAACCGCAATATCAAGGGCCGCTCGAAGATGAACAAGCGTCAGCTCGCGCGGGCGCTCGGCAAGGACTGAGACCGAGATGGCCGTGCCGGGCGCCGCGGAGTTCGTGCCGCCGCACGCGAGCCTCGCCGAATTGCGGCAGGCCTCGTGCGGCTGCCACGGCTGCGATCTCTACCGGCACGCCACCCAGACGGTTTTCGGAGAAGGCCCGGAAAACGCAGACGTGGTCATGATCGGTGAGCAGCCCGGCGACCAGGAGGACGTGCGCGGACATCCGTTCGTCGGCCCCGCCGGGCGGCTGCTCGACCGTGCGATCGCCGAGGTCGGGATCGACCGCGACCGGATCTATGTGACCAATGCGGTGAAGCACTTCAAATTCGAGGAACGCGGTAAGCGCCGTATCCACAAACAACCCGGACGCACCGAAATCGTCGCCTGCTCGGCCTGGCTCGACGCCGAGTTGCGGGTCATCGGGCCACAACTGGTGGTCTGTCTCGGCGCGATTGCCGCAAAGGCCGTGCTCGGTCCCTCGTTCAAGGTCTCCGAGCGGCGGGGAGAGCTCATCTCGACGCCGGATTACGCGGTGCTAGCGACCGTGCACCCGTCGTCGGTGCTGCGCGCGCCCGATCGCGACGAGGCCTACACCGGATTCGTCGCAGACTTGAAAAGGTTGCGAACGGTCTGCGGTGGTATACGGCCGATGTGACGGCCGAAAATATCACCCGGCCGCATGTACTGCGCGAATACGCATTCCTCGCGGACGGCGAGCGCGGTGTGCTGGTCGGTCCACGTGGTGACTTCGCCTGGATGTGTGCACCACGTTGGCACAGCGACGCGGTTTTCGCCGCGCTGGTCGGCGGGGACGGCGCGTATTCGGTGACACCGTGCGGGCGGTACGTGTGGGGCGGGTATTACCAGACGGGCACCCTGATCTGGAATTCGCACTGGCTGGTCGGCTCCTCGGTGATCGAATGCCGGGAGGCGCTGGCCTTTCCTGGTGATCCGCATCGGGTCGTGGTGCTGCGCCGGATTGTCGCGGTGCACGGCGATGCCGAGGTCGATGTGGTGCTGCGGCCCGCCGGGCAGTTCGGCAAGGCGAAGGCAAGTGACCTGCACCGTACCGACGACGGGTTGTGGCTCGCGCGCGTCGGTGACCTCGCATTGCGTTGGACGGGTGGGGCGGCCGCGTCGGTCCGCGACGACCGCGGCTGGACCGATCGGATAACGCTGCGACAAGGCGAGATTCATGATCTCGTCCTCGAATTGTCCGATATCGCACTGCCCGACGAACCGCCGGATCCGCACACCGCATGGGCACAGACCGAATCCGCTTGGCAGCGTGGGGTGCCGAAGCTGGGCCCGTGTGCCGCGTCCCGCGATACCGCACAGGCCTACGCGGTCATGCGCGGTATGACCAGTTCCACCAATGGGATGGTCGCCGCGGCCACCACCGGCCTGCCTGAACGCGCGGACCTAGGCGAGAACTACGACTACCGCTATGTGTGGATCCGCGACCAATGTTTCGCCGGTCAGGCGGTGGCCGCCGACGGCCCACATCCATTGTTGGACAATGCGTTACAGTTCGTGGGCGAACGACTGCTCGTCGATGGGCCCACGATACTGCCGGCGTATACGGTCACCGGCCAACCGATCCCGGAGCCGAGCAACCTGGACCTACCCGGGTATCCGGGCGGTCGTACCGTCGTCGGCAACCGGGTGCGCGATCAATCCCAACTCGATGTATTCGGCGAGGCTCTGCTCCTGTTCGCCGCGGGCGCGCGGCACGACCGGCTCACCGAGGACAGCCGCAAGGCGATTTCGGTGGCCGTCGCCGCGATCGCCGAACGCTGGCGTCGACCGGATGCGGGCATCTGGGAAACCGAGGACCGGCACTGGACGCATTCCCGGCTGGCCTGCGTCAGCGGTCTGCGCGCGGTCGCCGCCATTGCCGATACCGGTGCCGACCCCGTGTTCTGTACGGCACTGGCCGACACAATCATGGCCGAAACCGCCCGCACCAGTGTGCATCGCGGCGGCGCGTGGCAGCAGGCCCCGGATGCGGCCGGTGTTGACGCTGCCCTGCTACTGCCTGCCATCCGCGGCGGCGTACCTCTCGACGATCCGCGCAGCCTCGCCACCTATCGGGCCGTGGAGCGCGAATTGTGCACGGATTACTACGTTTATCGCTACCGCCACGACGAGCAGCCGCTGGAGACGAACGAGGGCGCGTTCCTGTTCTGCGGATTCATCATGGCGATCGCGGCCGCCCAACTGGGACACCATGTTTCGGCGGCACGCTACTTCGAACGCAATCGCGCGGCGTGCGGTACGCCCGGATTGTTCGCCGAGGAATTCGATGTCCGGCAGCGTCAGCTGCGCGGCAATATGCCGCAGGCCTTCGTGCACGCGACGCTTTTCGAATCCTCGATCCAGCTCACCCGATTCGGCGACGACCATGAGTAAGGAGTTGTGATGAGCTTCGAACCCCGAGTAGTGGTGATCACCGGGGCGAGTGCGGGCATCGGTCGCGCGGCCGCGCGCGAATTCGCTTCGAGCGGTTGCAAAGTCGCGCTGCTCGCCCGCGGCGATGCCGGACTTGCCGCCGCGGCCGATGATGTGCGCGCCGCGGGTGGTGAGCCGCTGACGATTCCGGTCGATGTCGCCGATTACGCGGCGGTCGAGGCCGCGGCGACGCGGGCCGAGGAGGTGCTCGGGCCCATCGATGTCTGGGTGAACTCGGCCTTCACCTCGGTATTCGCCCCCTTCGAGCAGATTGCGGCCGCGGAGTTCCGGCGGGTCACCGAGGTCACCTATCTCGGTACCGTGCACGGCACCATGGCCGCGCTGTCGCGCATGCGGGCGCGCGATCGCGGCGCTGTCGTACAGGTCGGCTCGGCGCTCGGCGCCCGCTCGATTCCACTCCAGTCGGCGTATTGCGCAGCCAAACATGCGATCAACGGGTTCACCGAATCGGTGCGGGTCGAGTTGATGCACGAGGGCAGCAATGTGCACATCACGCTGGTGCAGGCCCCCGCGGTGAATACCCCCCAATTCTCCTGGGTGCTGTCGCGATTGCCGAAGCGGCCACAGCCGGTGCCGCCGATCTACCAACCCGAGATCATTGCGCGCTCGATCGCCTTCGCAGCGAAACATCCTGAGCGCAAGGAGTATTGGGTCGGCGCGAGCACAACGGGGACACTGCTCGCACAACGGCTCGCGCCCAGCCTGCTCGACCGCTATCTCGCTCGCACCGGCTACGAGTCGCAGCAGACCGATGCCGACGCCGACGCACGGGCCGACAACCTCTGGGAGCCGGTCGACCGGTCCGGCGGACATGACTTCGGTGCGCACGGCGAGTTCGATGATCGTGCGCATCGGCGCAGTACGCAGGCATGGTTGAGCCGTGGGCTCGAGTCATTGGCCAGCGGGTTACGTCGGCATTAGGGCGCTCTGGTCGGGCTGCGCGCGAACACGAGAAAGACGCGATTAGCCGAACCGAGCGCGGGTATGGCGCACATATGGTCCCGACGATCGACCAATTACTCCACGCGCTCACCCGCGCGGTGAATACGCTGGTGGATGCCGATATCCGCTTCGCGGTCGCGGGGGGTTGCGCGGTGTACGCGCGCGGCGGGCCCGCATCCGAGCACGATGTCGACATCTTCATCAAACCCGCCGACCTGTCAGAGGCCCGCAGCGCGCTGACCCGCGGCGGCTTGCGGGTCGCCGATCCGCCTGAGGACTGGCTGACCAAGGTCTATGACGGCGGTGTCCTCATCGACCTGATCTACCGGCCGAACAATCGACCAGTCACCGACGAATTACTCGATCGAGCCGACATGATGCGCATCGGCCCGACGATGGCGCCGGTGATCAGCGCGAGCGACCTGATGATCGACAAATTGCTGGTCTTCGACGCGCACCGACTGGACCTGAGCCCGCTGCTGACGATCGCACGCGATCTACGCGAACAGGTGGAGTGGGAACGGGTGCGCAAGGAAACCGACGTTTCGCCGTATGCCCGAGCCTTCCTCGGGCTGCTGGACGATCTCGGAATAATCGAGTCGAAGCGGGTGGTGTGAATGGAACAACCGCAATATCTGGTCGCACATCTGCGCCGGGCGCTGGCAGAGGATCCGCGCACCGCCGAACTCGGTGTACAGGTGACCATCCGTGGCGATGTCGTCGTCCTCGGCGGCGAGGTGAGCAGTATCGAACGCAAGCTGCAGATGGAAAACGTGGTGCGCGAACAGCTTCCACGCGCCCGCATCCACAACGACGTGCACGTCACGCCGCCATGCGCGCCGGGGGCCGCCGAGGCGCTGGCGGACTGACACCGGAAAAGGAGGGCGGCAGATGCGGATCGCGGCAATCGGTGACGTCCATCTCGGCGCCGAGTCGGGCGGCGAACTGCGCCCGGCGCTGGCGGAACTGTCCGACCGCGCCGATGTGCTGCTGCTAGCCGGTGATCTCACCCGGCACGGCACGATCGAGGAGGGCCGCGTCGTGGCCGCGGAATTCGCCGATCTCGGTGTTCCGGTCGTCGCGGTGCTCGGCAATCACGACCATCACAGCGACGCACAGCACGAGATCACCGCCGAGCTCACTGATCACGGCATCACCGTACTGGAGGGCACCGCGACGAAATTCGCGGTCGATGGACACACCCTCGGCATCGCGGGCACTAAGGGCTTCGGCGGTGGCTTCGCGGGTAAATGCGCGAGCGTCTTCGGCGAACGCGTGATGCGTGAATTCGCCGCGCACTCCGTCGACCTCGCGGAGATGCTGCGCGAAGCGCTGGCGGGCCTGCACACCGATATCACCATCGCGCTGACCCACTACTCCCCCATAAGCGACACCCTGCACGGCGAACCGCGCGAAATCTACCCGTTCCTCGGGTCCTATCTGCTCGGCGAAACCATCGATGACCAGCACGCCGACCTCGCGATCCACGGGCATGCGCATGCGGGTATCGAACGCGGCACCACACCGGGCGGCATCCGGGTACGCAATGTGGCCTTACCGGTGGTGCGCACCGCCTATGTCGTCTACGAGCTGAAGCCGGAAACAAAAGAATAATAAGGAGTACCGATGCCCTCGATCGGATCCATCGCCACGCTGACCGCGGCGACCGTGGCGGCTGCCCTGCTCGCCGCCTGCGGCGGCAACGGCCCCCTGGACCCGGCGGTGCCCGCCACCCCGACCTCCCACCCGAATATCACCATCACCTTCTCCTCCCCCGGCAGTTCCGCACAGGTGCCCAATCCGGACGAGATCACCCCGACAGCGGCAAAACAGCTGTGCGACATGCTCGAACCAGAGGTCGACCGGTGGCGCACCGAGGGTGCCCAGCTCGGCAAGCTCGGCTTCAACGGCACAGTGCACGATTGGGCGGCCCGCAACGGCGGCCTCAATGACACCGTCCTGAAGGACCGGGCGATCGTCGATCGCATCACGACCACCCAATGTCCGGACGTCCGGCAAAAGGTGCTCGACGCACTGAATATCAGCACCCTCGCCGACGGGCTCGCAGGCTTCGGCCGCTGAGCGGCTATGACGATAGCGTGGCGCGGATTCCGGCCAGGATGACCCGCAGTCCGCGCTCGTATTCCACATCTGTATCGGCGTCGAACAGCTCGGCCACCATCCGGGCCGTCCGCGGAAAGCGCTCGGCATCGACGGACTGCGCCACCCGCGCGGGATCGTAGGGATTGCCATCGGCGTACTCCGCGCCGGATTGCGCCTGTTCCTCTATAACGAATCCGATCGTGTAGTGCAGCAGTATCGGAAACACCCGCTCGGCATCCACCAGCGCGAAACCCGCGTCCTCGAGCGTGCGCAACGTCAGTTCCACGGTGCGCCACATGGCTTCGTCGCTGACATAGGTTCCGGCCAGCACCTTCGCCCCGTCCCGATACCGCAGCATCGACCGGCGCAACCGCCCGGCCACCGCCACCACCCAGTCCTGCCAGTCCTCGCCCTGCCGCGGCGCCTCGATCCCGTCGACAGCGGAAACGAATACCCGCCGGGCCATCGCATCGAGCAGTTCGCGCTTGTTCTTGACATGCCAGTACAGGGCGGGTGCCTGCACATCCAGGGCCGCGGCCACCTTCCGCATGGTCAGTCCGTCGAGACCGACCTCGTCGAGCAAACCCAACGCTGCCTCGGCGATCACCGTCGCATCGATCTTCACTGTCACCTCCTGCTGTCCGACGCTTGACAGCTTAACAATGTTCTGTTCTCCTTAACAACGTTAAATCGCTTAACAATGTTAAGGAGACCGACATGGAAACGACCGATGTGGTGATCGCCGGGGCCGGACCGACCGGGCTGATGCTGGCCTACGAACTGCGCCTGGCCGGTGCAGATGTCGCGGTCGTCGATGGACTTGCGGCGCGCACCGGCGAATCGCGGGCGGGCGGCATCCACGCCCGCACCATGGAAATCCTCGATCAGCGCGGCCTGCTCGACGAGTTGCTCCCGCTCGGCCGCGTAATGCAGGCCGGGCATTTCGGTGGCCTGCCCCTGGATTTCAGCGACTTCAATACCCGCTACCCGTTCACCCTCGCCGTGCTGCAGTCGGTGATCGAACGCGAACTCGACCGGCAAGCAACCGAACTCGGTGCGATCGTGCAGTGGGGGTCACCCGTTATCGGCTTCCAGCAGGACGCATCGGGTGTCGAGGTGGAGATCGGCGGTCCGAATCCCCGCCGGATTCGCGCGGCCTACCTGGTCGGCTGCGACGGTGGCCGCAGCGCGGTGCGCAAGCTGGCGGGCATCGACTACGTCGGCACCGACGCGACCGTAACGGGCATGCTTGCCGATGTCGAACTGGCAGATCCGCCCACACAGCCCTTCTTCGGACACCGCGCCGGTGCGGGCGATTTCTCCGCGGTGCAATTCGAGCCCGGCTGGTACCGACTGATGGTGCAGCGCCACGACCTCGTCCTGGAGCGCGGCACCGAACTGAGCTTCGAGGACTTCCGCGCCAACTTCACCGAGATCGCGGGCACCGACTTCGGTATGCACAGCCCGCGCTGGATCTCGCATTACGGCGATGCCGCCCGCCAGGCCGACCGCTACCGCGTGGGCCGGGTATTCCTGGCCGGGGATGCGGCGCACATCCACTACCCCGCGGGCGGTCAGGGCCAGAATCTGGGACTGCAGGATGCGATGAATCTCGGCTGGAAACTCGCCGCCACCCTGCGCGGCAACGCATCCGACGAACTCCTCGACACCTATGAATCCGAGCGACACCCCATCGCCACCCGCGTCCTGCACAACACCCGCGCCCAGACCGCACTCGGACGACCCGGCCCGCACACCGACGCATTGCGCGACATCATGAGCGATCTGATCGATATGGATCAGGTACGCCACCGCCTCGGCCTGATGATCACCGCACTCGATATCCGCTACGACATCAAGGGCGAGCACCCGCTCGTCGGCCGCCGCGTCCCGGATGCCGACCTCACCACCGCCGACGGCGACACTCGGGTACACGAGCTGCTGCGCGCGGGCCGCCCGGTCCTGCTGGTGCTCAATGGAAACGACGTTCCTGCGGTCCCGGAATGGCAGGACCGGGTCGAGATCATCAGCGCTGTCGGCCGCGCCGAGCATTGGGCCATCCCCGGTTTCGGGGCGATCCAAGCCCCCGCCGCCGTCCTGCTGCGCCCCGACGGCTACGTCGCATGGGCTGCCGGCGAAGCCACCACCGCGGGCTTGACCGAAGCACTCGGCACCTGGGTCGGCGGCACCGAATCCACTGGCGGCTCAACTGGTCGATGACCCTGCCCACCAACTCGACCCACCGCGCATCCGCACCACCGGCCTCAACGGCACTCGAGCCACCGCCACCAGGGGCAGCGCGCCAGCAATCAACAGTTGCCGCTAGGACGCGATACCGTGATATCGCGGCGAACACGCGATTCGATGCCGTACGCCGGCGCCAGCTCGGAGTATCGGTCGTCTCTTTGTAATTCCTTTACAAAGACATGACCAAAGTTATGCACGCTGATCGAATAAACCGGGAAATAGCGACAGTCGACCCAATGACCGTTTTGTCCGATTCAACTCGGCGCGGCCGAGAGCACTGATTGCACTTGCCGTCCCCCGTGTGACACTGTCGCCCAATGGACATCGTCCGAAATCTCGCCCGAGAAAGATCAAAAACGTTGCCTTCCAAAAGGGTTGTTAATGTGTATGCTATCGATCAATTAAGACCCCACTACGAGGTGGGATGACCGGCGAAGGCGGTGTCGCAGTGGATGTCAACGCACTCCGAATGCGCCGTGCGACTGTCTTCGCGATCGGCGTCGGCGTGTTGACCCTGGCAGCTACCGGTCCACTCGACCGGCTGCTGCTCGGCCTGTTCATCTGCATCGGACTCGGACTCGGTTGGGTGAATGCACAACTGACCAGATTGACGGTCAACCGGGTCGCCGACGCCGAGAAACCGAGGAAACAGGGGTTGTACCTCTCCTCGGCAACTCGACTGATCGCAATAACCGGCGGTTCGCTCGCAGTGGGTTTCCTGGCAAGGCCGCACGGCATCGGAATCTTCTTCGGCCTGGCTGCCTTTCAAGTGATTCTGGTGTTGGTCACCGTCTTGCCTGAAGTGAAGGAGCTTCGCCAGCAATCATGACGAATCAACTCGCCTTCATCGCCCAGTCGGCGCTTCCCGTCCTCGCGGAGGAAGCGCCCGCCGAAGAGCCGAAAATCAAGGTCGGCGAACACGCGGTCGCGCATCTGTGGGGTATGGACTTCAATGTCGACACGATCATCTCGACCGCCATCGCGGCGGCGATCGTGCTCGGTCTGGCGTTCTACCTGCGGGCGAAGCTGACTTCGGGCGTACCCAACGGCGTGCAGTTGTTCTTCGAGACCGTCACGGTCCAGATGCGCAACCAGGTGGAAAGCGCCATCGGCATGAAGGTCGCGCCGTTCGCGCTGCCATTGGCCGTCACGCTGTTCATCTACATCCTGTTGTCGAACTGGTTGTCGGTGCTGCCGGTGCAGTACGGACACGGTGAATTGATCGCACCGCCCGCCTCGGATGTCAATTTCGTATACGCGCTGGCACTGTTCGTTTTCTTCATGTACCAGGGTGCGGGCGTGTATCGGCGCGGCCCCGGTGGGCACGCCAAGCAGTTGCTGAAGGGCCACACCGGATGGGGCCCGATGGTTTTCATCAATGTCATCGAGGAAGTCGCTAAACCGCTCTCGCTGTCGCTTCGATTGTTCGGCAACATGTTCGCGGGCGGCGTGATGGTCTCGGTGATCGCACTGTTCCCGTTCTGGATCAGCTGGGGGCCGAATGCCGTCTGGAAACTCTTCGATCTGTTCGTCGGAGCCATCCAGGCATTCATCTTCTCGCTGTTGACCGTCCTCTACTTCAGTCAATCGATGTCGCTGGAGCACGAACACTAGCCCTGGCGACTACTTTCGGGTCGCTCTAAACAACGACAGATCGGCGCCGCCGATCGAGCTCAGTAAAGAACAGGAAGTGAAAAATGGCAGACGCAACAACGGCAGCCATCGTCCAGGGCGCGCTCATCGGCGGCGGCATCATTATGGGCGGTGGCGCCATCGGCGCGGGAATCGGTGACGGACTCGCCGGCGCCGCGTTGATCAACGGCGTTGCCCGTCAGCCGGAAGCCGAAGGTCGCCTCCGCGGTAACTTCTTCCTGACCGTCGGTCTGGTCGAGGCGGCGTACTTCATCAATCTAGCGTTCATGGCGCTTTTCGTATTCGCTACTCCAGGTAAGTAATTAAGTATGACTCCGCGAACGGATGTTGTGGCCGAGGGGAACTTCCTGATCCCCAACGGCACATTCTTCGCCGAGCTGTTGATCTTCCTGATCGTGCTCGGGGTCATGTGGCTGTTCGTCGTTCCGCCGATACGCAAGGTATTGGCGGAACGCGAGACGAGAGTCGCGGAGACCGCGGTCGACAACAAGGAAGCCAAAGCCTTGTTCGCCGACGCCGAAGCGAAATACCAGGCGGCCGTCGCGCAGGCGCGCAGTGAGGCGGTCGAGATCAGGAACCAGGCAAGGGCCGAGGGCCGAGTTATCCTCGAGCAGTTGCGAAGTGAGGCGCAGGGCGAGGCCGACAGGATCGTCGCGGAATCCGCGACGGAACTGCGGGCTCAGGCGGACCAGGTGGCCGCGGAGCTGCGTGAGGCTGTCGAACCGCTCGCCGAGACATTGGCCGATCGAGTGCTCGGCATCAAGGATCGGCACGCCGGCTCCAGCGCCGGCCATCAGTCAGGACGAGCGTAGCCAATGAACCTCAACAGCGGCATCCTTGCCGAAGGGGCAATCCACGCAGCCGGGTCCGAGGATTCGGGCATCTTCCACATCACCTTCGACTGGCCGATCTTCTTCAGCCAGCTCTTCGGTTTCGCGGTCATCATCTTCGTCATCGTCAAATGGGTGGCACCGCCGGTGAAACGGCTGATGGCCAAGGCGCAGAACAATATTCAGAAACAGATCGAGGATAACCAGCAGGCGGCCGACCGCCTCGTCGAGGCCAAACGGGCCTACGACAATGCGGTCACCGACGCCCAGGCCGAACTCGAGCACATCCGTGAGGATGCGCGTGCCGACGCCGAACGCATCATCGCCAAGATGCGCGAATTCGCCGATGCCGAGGTCGCACGGGTCCGTAGCCAGGGCCGCGATCAGATCGCCCAGATGCGCACCCAGCTCATCCGCGATCTGAAGGAAGAGCTGATCACCACGGTCATGGACAGCACCGAGGAAAAGGTGCGCTACGAGATCGGCGCCACCCACGTGGCCGCCGACAGCATCGACAAATTCCTCGAGGACCTCGAGGCCATGGCTAACGCGGAACCGCCGGTCCGACGCCGCGCCCAGCCCTGGGCATTGTAAAACCGGGTGGTCGCCGGACCGCATGCCCTGGCATGCTGGCCGCGTGAGCACCGCGCAGATCACGATCGATTTCGCGCCCGAATTGCGGCTGTTCGTCGCGGCCGCACAGCGGGACGGTCGCTCTGCCGTGCGGATCGACAGCGTGTCGACGCTCGGACATATCGTGGAAGCGCTCGGCGTGCCGCTAACCGAGGTGGGCAGACTGCTGGTCGACGGTCGGTCGACGAGCCCGGCGTATAAGCCCGCCGATGGCGAAGCGGTGTCGGTGCGCGCGGTGGTGCGTCCGCAGCGATTCGACGAACCGCTGCGCTTCCTGCTGGACATCCACCTCGGCACTTTGGCGCGACGGCTGCGGCTGCTCGGCGTCGACACCGCCTACGAGAATCCGGATATCGGTGATGCCGCACTCGCCACGCGCTCGGCGACCGAACATCGCATCCTGCTCTCGCGCGACCGCGGACTGCTGCGTCGACGCGAAATCTTCGCTGGCGCCTACATTTACAGTCATCGCCCCGTCGAACAGCTCGACGACGTGCTATCGCGTTTCGCACCGCCCCTTGCGCCATGGACCCGCTGTACGGCCTGCAACGGCCCCCTGCGCGTGACCGATAAGCGGACCCTGCGCGGGCAACTCCCGAACGAGACCGAACGCACCTACGACGCGTTCGCACAGTGCGTCGACTGTGGCCGAACCTATTGGAAGGGTGCGCATCACGCGCGTCTCGACGCGATCGTCACCCACGCCCTCCGCTTCGGCACCTGAAGCATCGCCACGCACCTTCGCGCGGCACCTTCGCTCACCACGAACCCTCGCGCGCCAGGCACCTGCCACACGCTACGCATCTCTCTTCACGCCGCGCACGGAATCGTGGACGAAAACGTGCGTGGCGAGCCGACCAATGCGCGGGACCCGTCCTCGCCCAGCCGGATCACGCTCCGAATGCACCTTCGAGGCGGCCTCGGGAGCCGGGGCAGGGCGCCCACGCCAGGTACCTTCCGTACACCGCGCACCTTTCTTTACGCCGCGCACGGAATCGTGGGCCAAAACGTGCGTGGCGCGCCGATCAATGCGCGGGAGCCGTTCTCGCCCAGCTGGATCAGGCTCCAAAAGCGCCTTCGAGGCGGCTGCGGGAGCCGGGATGGACCAGGCGGGCCACGCTCACCAGCGCACTGGCAGACCAGGTGCGGCGGCGGATCTGGAGGCAGGGTTCGGTGCGGCGGATGCGCAGTAGTCGGCAGTCCTCCTGACTGCCCTGCACCGCCTCGACGACATGTTCGCCGCGTACCAGCGGTGCCACCTCGCTGAGGTACCGGTTCGGGGTTATCGCGGTGAAATTCTGGTCGAGGTAGCCGGGTGCGGCGGCGGGGTTGACGTAGCGGTCCTCCACCTGGATCGGCACCTCGTCGTCGAAATGCACCAGCATCGAATGGAATACCGAATCGGTCGGCCAATCGTCGAGCAGTGGGTTGGCGGCGTCGAGGGGGTCGCTGCGCAGGAAGATGACCTCGGTGCGGTGCCGGTGGCCGCGCTGCTGGATCTCATCGGCGATATTGCGCACCTCGAACAGCGGCGATGCCACCTTCGCGGGCGCGACGAAGGTGCCGACCCCCATCATCCGAACGACCACACCGGCTGCGGCCAACTCACGCAGCGCCCGGTTGACCGTCATGCGGGAGATACCGAGCGCGTCGACCAGCTGATGCTCCGACGGAAGCTGATCCCCAGCGACCCAGCGTCCGGCGCCGATCTGCATCCGGATCAGGGTCTTGATCCGCTCGTACGCCGGTGCCGTATCGGGTCCGGACGCCGCGAACAAGACCGCCAGATCTGCATCGCCCACCGGGCGGGCCATCGCCACCACCTCTCACTAGCCTGGCCGCAACCTTAGCCGTTCCGGTTGACAGCCACTTGTATATACAGGACTATGCATCTGGGCAGGCTGCCCCAGCTGCCCTTCTCCTGAGGGAAGGCGGATCCATGCCGCACAACGACGAATTCGACGCCGGACTGCAGATCGAGCGCCGCACCATCGAAGTAATTCCGGATGCCGAACGCCACGGCACCGCGCGCAATCAATTCACCCTGTGGTTCGGGGCGAATATGCAGATCACCGCCATCGTCGATGGTGCGCTCGCGGTGGTATTCGGCGCCGATGCGCTGTGGGCGATCCTCGGTTTGCTGCTCGGCAATATTCTCGGCGGCATAGTCATGGCGCTGCATTCGGCGCAGGGTCCGCGGCTCGGGCTGCCGCAAATGATCTCCAGCCGAGCGCAATTCGGCGTCCTCGGTGCGGTGATGCCGCTATTGCTCGTAATCGTGATGTATCTCGGTTTTGCCGCGACCGGAACGGTTTTGGCCGGTCAGGCGGTGAACAAGATTCTGCACGTAGACAATTCGAACATCGGCATTCTCGTCTTCGGTGCGCTCACGGCCGTGGTCGCAGTGACCGGCTACCGGCTGATCCATGTCATCGGGCGAATCGCCACCGTGGTCGGCACTATCGGCTTCACCTACCTGACGATCCGCCTGTTCGCCGAATACGACGTCAGCGCCTACGTCGGTACCAAATCCTTCGACATCGTCACCTTCGTCCTCGCGGTCTCCCTCGGTGCCGGATGGCAGCTGACCTTCGGACCGTACGTCGCGGACTATTCGCGCTATCTGCCCCGCACGACCAGTGCGCGGACCACCTTCTGGTCCACCTTCGCGGGCAGCGTGCTCGGGTCGCAGTGGGCGATGACGCTCGGCGCGCTGGTGGCCGCCGTCGCCGGAAAAGCGTTCCTGGGCAATCAAGTCGGATTCATCGGCGATCTCGCGGGCCCATCCGCGATCGCGCTGCTGATCTACCTGGTGATCGTGGTCGGCAAGCTCACGGTGAACTGTCTCAACGCCTACGGCGGGTTCATGTCGATCCTTACATCGGTGACCGCGTTCAGCGGTCAGTCGCGCACCACCCAGGCCACGCGAACGGCCTATATCGTGGGCTTCACCGTGGTGTCGATGCTGATCGCCATCGGGGCCAGCGCCGACTTCCTCAATAACTTCAAGAACTTCGTGCTCGTCCTGCTGATGGTGTTCACGCCATGGAGCGCGATCAACCTGATCGACTACTACCTGATCTCACGCGAGCGCATCGACATCCCGGCGCTCTACAATCCGGACGGCCGCTACGGACGCTGGAACGTCACCGCCCTGGCCTGCTACACCCTCGGCATTCTCGCCCAGATCCCGTTCCTCGCACAGAAGCTCTACACCGGCCCGATCACCGATATGCTCGGCGGCGCGGATATCTCCTGGATCGTCGGCATCGTCTTCACGGCGGCCATCTACTACCCGCTCGCACGTCGCACGAGCAATCCGCCGGACCGGATGATCAATCCCACGGACACCGTGGATGCTCCGGTGTCCTGAGAACGATCACTCTGGAATTTTTACGAGTTCCATCGCGACCGCGCGGCATTCGAAGAGCATGAGCGGCAGCCGCATACCCGTGCCAACCGAGTTGTCCTGAAAGGCCGACCGCCCCGACCCGCAACAGGGCCGGGGCCCACGTCCCAGGGGGACCGGGATCAAGCCACGGCGTTTCGCTGCGTCGCCGGTTGGATCGGGTGCTCGAATTCGATCGAGCCACCGCTGTTTTCGCGACCCCGACCTACGACGCGTGGTGCGTCGGGTGGTAGTGCTCCCAGGCGTCGGCCAGCGACTTGCGCACGTCGTGGGGCAGGTAATCCCGGATTTCCGCACACAGATGGACGCTGTTGCCGCAGTCGTCGCACCAGATCCGGACCGTACGCGCGTCCTTGGCAACGGCTTCGGCGATCCAGTCGGCCCGCATATTCCCGTGGTCGACGGTGGCTACCCATCTGTCCCCGTAACCATCGACATCCTGATGGATGGCATTGACCATGGTCACCGCGAACATCGGGTTGGGCTGAGCCTTCTTCTTCGTCATAGCGGGAACCCTCCAGCCCTAGAGCGAAATGTTCGTGCGGCTTCAGCAACCGGTTGGTGACCGATTGCTTCGCGACGCAGGAAGCAACCGTAACTCCGGCCGACCCGCCCGGCAAGAGTCCGTATTCGGGTGGAAACCGAAGGGAATCCGCAGGTAAAGAGATCGCAAAGGACCTAGCCGCATCGTCGGTATGGTGGGGCGGCCGCCTGTGCCGCCACACTGAACGCCTGCCTGATTTCGGCCACAGCAAACGAGTTTCCGGCGCGGTTCCCATGCCGCGGCCCGATCTCCATCCAGCGCCGGCACTCCGGAAACCTGGCCCGCGCTACCGGCTTCCGGGATTGGTCAGGGGGAAGGCGTTGGGCACGAAGGGGAGTCCGAGTTGCGACGGCGCGGGAGTGGGAACCGGATCGAACGCTCGGCCGAGTGCTCGCTGAGCGCCGACCAACCGTCCCTGCGCAGGTGTATCCACGCCGCGATCAGGACGATGAGGAATTCGATGACGTAGCCGTTGATCAAGACCTTGGTGATCGGCCACCACGGCGGCAGCAGGAACACTCCGATCGACACCCAGGTCTTGCTCCAGTGGTACGTCCACGCGGCGGTCACGGTGAACAGCACCGCCGCCGCCACCCACCAGCGCCAGTTGTCCAGCCCTTTATGCACGAGGAAGACGAACAGCGGCACGAACCACACCCAGTGGTGGCCCCAGGAGAACGGCGACACCGCACACGCCGTGAGACCGGCCAGGGTGATCGACAGCAGCCGCTCACCACGCTGATACAGCGCCGTCGTGACGGTCAGGCTGGCGATCGCGACCGAGATCGCGATGAGCAACCACAACCACACCGGCGCGGGACCGCCGAGCAGGTGCGCGATGACACCGCGGATGGACTGGTTGGACGGGTGGTTGTCGGCCGCGATCCGGTTGGATTGGAAGAACGTCGAGGTCCAGTACTGCCGGGAATCGGTGGGCAGGATGACCCAGGCGAAGGCGATCGAGGCGAGGAAGGTGACGAATGCGGTAAGCGCCGCGCGCCACTGCCGCAGGACGGCGAAGTAGGCGACGAAGTAGATCGGGGTGAGTTTGATACCCGCCGCGAGTCCGACGCCGAGGCCACGCAGTTTGCTTCGGTCCTCGCGCAGCGCGTCCAACAGCACCAGCAGCATGAGCACCAGGTTGATCTGGCCGAAGTAGAGCGTCTGTCGGACCGGCTCGATGAATACGCAGGTCGCCGCGATCAGCACGCTGACCACTACCAGCCGAGTCGTGATCCGATAGCCCAGCAGCCGCCAGCTGAGCAGCACACAGGCGATGAGTACCGAGAGGTTGACCGCGAGCCAGGTGTTCGTGACGTACCCCCACGGCACCATGTAGATCGGCACGAACGCGATGGTGGAGAACGGCGTGTAGGTGTACAGCAGGCCGCGCATGGTCGGCTCGGTGTACAGCGGAATATCGTGCACGATGCGCCACGCACCGTCCCGATAGATGTGCACGTCCAAGCCGCCGACCAGGAACCCGCCCTTGTCCAGGAAGGGATCGATGGTGGTGAAGAGCAGGATCACCGACAGCAGGGCGCTCCCGGCGAGCAGGTATATCGCTGGTCCCGTACGCGGAAACTCCAGCTTCCGGGTGTCTCGCACCGATCCGCTACGACCGAGGCAACACCGTCGCAGGATTCGAGGTACAGGATCCTGTTGGGTGATAAGACCTCATCACGACGACCGATCCATCCCTTCGTCCCGCACCTGCTGCACTACGGCGATAGCCAGTTTTTACCGTACCTAATGACCCGCGCCTGCATCATGCCCCGAAGTGCCGGGGCAAGCAAGCGGCGGGGTCATCGTTGCCGGCTGGCCCTGGCCCGCCTGCGCTCCGCCTGTAGTTCGGCAAGTTCTTGTTCGAGCATCTCGGCGATGCGGAACTGCCCGGTGTCGTGGATATCGGGCGTGCGAACCACCTGCAGGTGCGAATCCGGCTCGGCGGGGGCGTTGCCCTTGCCGCGCGAGTTCTCGGTCGTCCTGCTGTCCTTGCGGCCCTCGAGCGAACTGGGCTTGCGCGCCGTGGCCGCGCTCGACCCGTTGCCCCTGCGCAGTGCCGACACGACCGACGGCTTGCTCTCCGCGGCGGGCTTGTCCTGGCTCACCGGGGCGGCCTTGCGCGCGGGCGCCTTGGCGGGCTGCGCTGGGCTCTCGGCCTTCGCGACGGGCTTGGTCTCGGCGATCGGTTCCGGCTCGGGCGGTGCGAAGGGGTTGTTCTTCGGGACCACCGGCTTCGCGGCCACCGGCGCGGTCGGCTCCTTGACGACAGCGGCGCGGTTCTCGGTCTTCGCCGGAGCGGGCCGCTGCTGAGGCTCCGCATTGTCCGGCGCCTGACCGTTGGTCGGCGCGGGACGCTTCTCGGGTGCGTCCGAGCCCTCTTGCGCGGCAGCGCTTTCCCTGTCGGTCGACTCCTCGACCTCCACCGCTTCGGCCTCCACGATCTCGTCGGCTGCCAGTTCGGCGTCCTGTTCGGCACTTTCGGCGGCCGTCAGCACCCCGTGTTCCGCGGACTCCTTCTCCGCACCCGGCGCCACCAGGGCCGCCTGGGTATTCGCGCGATAGGACGCGATCGATGGCATCGTCTGCTTGAGTTGTTCGGCCGGATCGGGCAACTCGCGGACCTGCTCGGTGGCCCGGTAGATGGCCAGGCCGTAGCGTGCGCTGGCCGCGTCGTGAATGAGCAGGGCGACACCGATCATCACCGGCGCGACCGCGTGCACACCGGTCTCGTACCATTCCCCGTCGCGCAGGTAGGGGTAGGTGTTGAGGGTGACAGTCAGTGACAGCAGGGCGATTTCGGCCGCGGCGACCTGTCGGCGGTTGTCGATCACGCCCCATTCGGCGACCTTATTGGTGCCGACCATGATGATGATCAAGCAGACGCTGATCATCGCCTCGATGAGGTAGCTGAACCAGTACAGCGGATCGCCCGGTCCGCCCGGCGCGATGTTGTGCTGCACATTGACCGCGGACCACAGCATGCCCGCCGCCACCACGCCCGCCAGCGCGCGCAGTGACCATCCCCGGTGCCGGTACAGCGACGCCAATTTGGCATGCGGGCTGGACTCTCGCCGCTGTGCCGCAATTGCCTTGCGGGCTACCAATAGATCTCTGATGTCGGCCTTCTCGATCGCTTCCGTGGTCTGCCTGGCGCGGTCGGCCGCGGAGGCCGCGGCCTGAACCTGTTTCCATCGCTGTGCGCGATCCTCGCCGCGAATCTTCTCCGCTAGCTCACGCTCGGCGACCAGTTCGTCCTCGGAGAGCGCCTCGGTAAGCGCGGGATCGAACTGGTAGGCCAGTCGACCCCGGGCCCGCTCGACCCTTCTCGCGAGCTGTCCGACCTCGTCCTCGACGGGATGATGCTCGATGGTCAATTCGACTCCCCGCGGGAGAGATTCGACGGCAGACAAGTGATCACGCGTGGGAACGGCACCAGACATTCATAGTCGATTCACCGTTGCCAGCGAAACTGTCAATTTGCCGCCGGTGGGTTGTCCTCCGGCGCGCCGCGCGCGACACACGCATGCGAAGTTTCGATTTAACGACGATTCGGCAGTCGCGAACGCCGCTCGCGGCGCAATGAACGTACGGTTCACCGGCCCGGACTAGCTGCGGCACGACTGCTCGCCGCCAGCAAAACAGCCAACCAGTCGGTTTCCCCAAGGGGTGTCGACACATTCGGGCGTGTCGTCGCCAACTGGTCGATAGGTCAGGCGATTTCGGATCCGCTCGGGCGATGCGCCGCGACGTAGAGGGCAGTTCGATGCCCTCTGCGTTGCGCCAGTCGGAACTTCAACCCCGACTCCAGCGGCCCTCCAGATGCAGATGCAATCGGCCTTGGGCAGGCCGCGAACGAATGCGGCGAGATCCGTTGACATGCAGCCATCCCCTGGACGGCCGTCGTCGGAATTGGTTCAGGCCGCGTCCGACAGCGCCTCGTGCCAGTGCCAGGTGTCGGTGTATTGGTGCAGTACGAGGAGCTTTTCGTCGGCGATATGCCAGATGTGGGCGAATTCGGCGGCCACATGCTTGCCGGTGGCGCGCGCGGTGCCGCGGTAGTGGCCGGTGACAATCACGGTGTCCGGGTGTGCGTCGAACCATTCCTCGGCGAAGGGCGCGATCTCGTATTCGCGGAACACCGGCTGCCAAATACCTGCGAGCGCCGCCTCAGGGCTTTGTGCCTGCGTGACGGTCACGCTGGGCATCCCCGGGGCCACCCACCCCTGGAAGCGCGGATGCAGCGCATCGAGGATGCCTGCGGGATCCCCCGATTGCGTTGCTTTATAGAACTTTTCGACTACGTCTCGGTTGCTCATATCCTCATATTAGAGGGATCGTTCCATATCGACCAGCGGCGGCAGACGGTGATCCGTGGCACAACTCGTCAGTCGCGGATGCGGGATCGCAATGCGAGAACGCCCGCGGCCGAGCCGATCATGGCGAGGCCGACGACCCACAGTCCGGCTCGCTGGGTACCGGTGAGGTCCTTCAGCGCACCCGTGACATACGGTGCGACGAATCCGCTGACATTGCCGATGGAGTTGATCAGGGCGATACCGCCCGCCGCGGCCGCACCGGAGAGGAAGCTGCTCGGCAGCGCCCAGAAGGTGGGCAGCGCGGCGAGCACTCCGACGGCGCAGACGGTGACCGCGACCATGGCGGCGAACGGGTTGCCCAGATACAGCGCCGCCGGGATGGCGAGCCCACCCACCAACGCGGGTAGTGCGACATGCCAGGCCCGCTCTCCGGTTCGGTCGCCGTGCCTGCTCCACAGCACCATCACGACGGCGCCGATCACGTAGGGCACCGCATTGATGAGCCCGCGCTGCACCACCGAATAGTGGGTGCCGTACTGCTGTTGGAAGCCGTTGATGATGGTGGGCAGGAAGAATCCGAGCGCGTACAGGCCGTAGACGATGCCGCCGTAGATGAAGGCGAGGCCGAGTACGCGGGGATGGGTGAGCGCCTTGCGCACCGTCCAGTGTTCGACCCGCGCGGCCTGCTCTTTGTCGAGTTCGCGGGTCAGCCAATCTCTTTCGGTCTCGGACAGCCACTTGGCCTGTGTGGGACGGTCGGTGAGGAAGAACCAGGTGACCACCGCCAGCACGATCGCGGGCACGCCCTCGACCAGGAACATGAATCGCCAGCCGCTGAGGCCGAAGACGCCGTCGCCGTACTGGATGATCAGGCTCGATACCGTCGAGCCCAAGGCGGTCGAAATCGGCACCGCCGTCATGAACAATGCGACGATCTTCGCGCGCTGGGTCTGCGGAAACCAGTAGGTGAGATACAGCAGGATGCCGGGAAAGAATCCGGCCTCCACCACGCCGAGGGTGAATCGCAGGATATAGAGCCAGGTTTCGTTGGGCACGAATGCCATGACGGTGGCGACCACACCCCAACTCACCATGATTCTGGCGATCCAGCGGCGGGCGCCGAACCGGTGCAGCGCCAGATTGCTCGGCACCTCGAGTACGAGATAGCCGATGAAGAAGATGCCGGAGGCGAAACCGAAGGCCGTCTCGGTCAGACCGAGATCCGTTTTCATACCGCTGGGCCCGGCGAATCCGATATTGACCCGGTCCAGGTAGTTGATGAAATACAGCAGCCCGAGAAAGGGCACCAGTCGAATCGTGACCTTGCGCAACGTCGCGCGGGACACCTCGGGCGTTCCATCCATTCGCGAACTCTCGACCCGCGTCCACCCTGGAGTCAACTTCCCAGGCCCGGCGATACGAATGTGCCGCGACGGGCGGACCCGGCAGTCGACCTACCGGCCGCCCGGCTACTGTCGCAGACAGGCGTGACATCGGGAAAGGCCGAGCCGGGAGAGGTTGGTAGTCGATGGGTGTTGGTGGTCTTCGATTGGCCTCGGTTGTCGCCGCCATTGTGCTCGGATCCGTTCTGGCAGGACCTCGTTCGTACGCGACACCGGGATCGGTGGTGACCGGGGATGGGTCGAGGATTACCAACATCCGGGTTCGGGATGATCGGCATCTCACGTTGACGGTGTATTCGGGGGCGATGGGACGGGAGTTTTCGGTGCAGGTGCAGCGGCCTGCGGATACCGGGGCGCCACGGCCGACGTTGTATCTGCTGGCCGGGGTCGATGGTGGGGAGGATGGCGCGACATGGGGTACGAAGACCGATGTCATGGGGTTTTTCGGGGATAAGAACGTCAATGTGGTGCAACCGCTCGGTGGGGCCTACAGCTATTACGCCGATTGGCGAGTGGCGGACCCTGTGTTGGGGGTCAACAAGTGGCAGACGTATCTGACTCGGGAATTGCCGCCGTTGATCGACGCTGCGTTGGGCACCAATGGGCGCAATGCCATTGCGGGGATCTCCACTTCGGGCACCTCGGTGCTGTCACTGGCGATTTCGAATCCCGGGTTGTACCGATCCGTCGGCGCATTCAGCGGGTGCGCGCAGATCAGTGATCCGGTCGGGCAGGCGTTCGTCGCGCTGTCGGTGCGCAAGGGCGGCGGTGATCCGGTGAATATGTATGGACCGCCGCAGGATCCGATGTGGGCAGCAAACGATCCGTATGTCAATGCCGAAGCCCTGCGCGGGCTGAATTTGTACCTCTCGGCGGGGAGTGGACTGCCCGGGCCGTACGACAATCCCACCGATCCGCATACCCAGAGCTGGGCAGAGGGTGGGTTGCCCCTGCAGGTGACGATGGGCGGTGCGATCGAAGGGTCGACCGCTTGGTGCACCCGCAACATGCGGACCAGGCTGAATCAGCTCGGTATTCCCGCCACCTACGACCTCGAACCCACCGGCACCCACTCATGGGGTTACTGGGAACACGCACTGAAGGATTCCTGGCCGGTTCTCGCTAATGGACTCGGCGCCTGAACCCCCTGAGTGTGACGCCCGACGTACTCGACCAGGCGAACGCTGTCGGCAGGCTGTACCCGTCCTTGCGTCTCGACCTCGCCGACGCCGTCATCGTCGCCTTGGCGGCCGACTACGAAACCGACGGGGTCCGCACACTCGGCCGGCGAGACTTCCGAGCTCTGACGCTCGCTCACGCAGCACAAAACCTTTTCGCATACTGCCCGACGATCTCTTATACCTCGGCAATCGACAACGGCGATACTTATGGGGCACTCGGCGACATCTAGGAGGATTTGTGTCCGAAACCGTGCGTGGCGTGGTTGCCCGTAGTAAGGGCGCACCGGTCGAGCTCGTCGATATCGTGATCCCGGATCCCGGGCCGCACGATGTCGTGGTGCGCATCCAGTCCTGTGGGGTGTGCCATACCGATCTGCACTATCGCGAGGGCGGTATCAACGACGAGTTCCCGTTCCTGCTCGGGCATGAGGCGGCGGGCATCGTGGAGACCGTCGGGGATGCGGTAACCCATGTTGTCGCGGGCGATTTCGTCATTCTGAACTGGCGCGCGGTGTGCGGTGAATGTCGGGCGTGTAAGCGTGGCCGCCCGTGGTACTGCTTCGCCAGCCACAATGCGAGCAAGAAGATGACCCTCGCCGACGGCACCGAACTCAGCCCGGCCCTCGGCATCGGCGCATTCGCGGATAAGACGCTGGTGCACGAGGGTCAGTGCACGAAAGTCGACCCGGCTGCCGACCCGGCCGTCGCCGGACTGCTCGGCTGCGGCGTCATGGCCGGTCTCGGCGCCGCAATGAATACCGGCAATGTGTCGCGCGGCGATACGGTCGCGGTCATCGGCTGCGGCGGTGTCGGCGATGCCGCCATCGCCGGTGCGCGACTGGCAGGTGCGCGGACCATTATCGCGATCGACCGTGATCCCCAGAAGCTCAGCTGGGCAACGGAATTCGGTGCGACCCACACAATCGATGCGACCGAGACCGACGTCGTCGAGCAGATCCAGCAATACACCGACGGTTTCGGCGCGGATGTAGTCATCGACGCGGTCGGACGCCCGGAGACTTGGAAGCAGGCCTTCTACGGACGCGATCTTGCGGGCACCGTCGTGCTGGTCGGCGTCCCGACCCCGGATATGACCATCGATATGCCGCTGATCGACCTGTTCTCCCATGGCGGCGCGCTGAAATCCTCCTGGTACGGCGACAGTCTGCCCGAACGCGATTTCCCGATGCTGGTCGATCTGTACCTGCAGGGCCGATTGCCATTGGAGCGCTTCGTCACCGAGCGCATCGCCCTGGACCAGGTCGAAAAGGCCTTCTCCGCAATGCATGCCGGTGAGGTGCTGCGTTCGGTGGTGGTCTGGTGAGCCTGCGCATCGATCGCGTCGTCACCTCCGGCACCTTCTCACTCGACGGCGGCACCTGGGATGTCGACAACAATGTGTGGCTGATCGGCGACGATACCGAGGTGCTCATCGTCGACGCGGCCCATGATGCCGACGCGATCATCGAAGCCGTCGACAACCGCAATGTCGGCGCGGTCGTCTGCACCCACGGTCACAACGACCACGTCACCGTCGCACCGGAACTCGCGAAACGCCTCGACGCCCAGATCCTGCTCCACCCCGGCGACGATCCGCTCTGGCGGATGACCCACCCATACGTCGACTACCAATCACTGGCCGATATTCAGCGAATCACCGTGGCGGGCACCGATATCGAGGTCCTGCACACACCCGGTCACTCCCCCGGCTCGGTCTCGCTCTACCTGCCCGAGGCCACCGCCCTGTTCACGGGCGACACCCTGTTCAACGGCGGCCCCGGCGCCACCGGCCGCTCGTTCTCCGACTTCGGCACCATCATCGAATCCATCCGAGACCGCCTGCTGACCCTCCCGGAGGAAACCACGGTCCACACCGGCCACGGCGACGGCACCACCATCGGCACCGAAAAACCCGCACTCGCCGACTGGATAGCCCGCGGGCACTGATTACTGCTCGACGTATGCCTTGATGCGCTCGAGGGTTTGACGCATGCCGTCCCGGTTCGTCTTGCCGCGGGCGCGCCCGGCCACCCGCCAGTAGAGGCGCAGCGGGAGGTTGTTTTCGTTCAACTGGAACGATTCGGTCACGTCGGTGCCCCCCTCCACGGCCGTGAACCGGTAGCGCCAGGTATTGACCGCCGTCCCGCGCGGTCCGAGCACGGTGAATGCGAACTCACGTCCGGGCTCGCACGCGACGATCCGGCAGACGGTCCAATACTTCAGCCCCCAGCCATTGCGGTTGACGTGCCCGCGGAACTTGACGCCGACGGCGGGAGCCGTTGCCCCACCGAGCCATTCGGTGTCGAAGGTCTCCGGTGAGAACTTCCCGGTATTCGTGATATCGCTGACCAACCCCCAGATCTTGTCTGCGGGTGCTGCCATTCGAACCGTCACGCTATCGTGCATGCCTGCACGCTAGCAGGCGCCTTCTCAGACAGGTCCGCTCAGTGCGGATCGATATCGGTCCAGAAGGCGACCAGGTCGGCGCAGACGCGGGCCGAGCGCTCCTCATTCGGCAGGTGGCCGACACCGTCGTAAACCGCGGTACGCGCACCCAATTCCTCGGCATAGCGTTCGTGCACGCTCGGCGGCCACAGATCACCGGAGTTGCCATAGGCGACGAGAATCGGCAGGCCGGTGGCGCGCAGCGCGGCGGTACAGTCGGCCGGGCCCTCCATGACCCGCATGATGCCGACCAAATTCGCCTTCTTGGTGGTGAAGATGCGGTTGCGCAGGAATTCGAGTTCGGCGGGCGGAACCAGCGCCGCCACTGCCCTACTCATCTGCTCCCACAGCGCTTGCTGGCCACCGCTTTCGATGAGTCGGGCGACCAATTGTGGTGGCGCGAAGTTGATACCGGAGGCCGAGGACGGATCGGAGGCGAGCAGGGTGAGGCTGCGGAAGCGGTCCGGATGCGCGGCAAGTGCGGCACGGGCGACATAGCCGCCGAACCCCTGGCCCACCAGGTGAATCGGTGTGTCATTCGAGATCTGGTCGGCGACGATGATCAGATCGTCGGCGAAACCGGCCATCGTGTATTCGGATACGTCATCGGGACCGTCGGACCGCCACTGCCCGCGCTGATCGTAAGCGACACAACGGAATCCGGCTGCGGACAGAATCGGCAGCATGGCCTCGAAGTCCTCTTTGGAGCCGGCGAAGCCGGGGACCAATAGGACCGTGCCACGCATCTCGACGTCGTGCGGCGGCACGGATTCCCAGGCGGCCAGTGTGCCCGCCCCGCCGTGCAGGGTGAAGGATGTGGACTGCGCGGTGGCGTGGCTCATCGGTTTCCTCCATCGTGCTCGGCACTAATGCGGCAACACCTCCATTCTAGCCGAGCGCACATTCGGGATTGTTATTTATTCGAGATATTTCAGAATAAGGTCATCGGCTCGGTCGGAATGGGGTCGGGCAGCGGCTCGAGTTCGGGCAGGCGGGCGCGCACCTCGTCGTGGAAGCGGCGGGCGAGATGCAAGGAGGAGGCGTTGTCCGGGGTGTGGATGAAAACCGTTGGTGAGCGGCCCTCATGCAGCCATGCGACGACGATCTCGAGCCACGGCTGCCAGCCGGCAATCGTGCGCTCGGCCGAATCGCGGCCGTGATAGCGGACGATCGGGAATTCGGTGAGCGCTTGCGTACGGCGCGGCACCCGCGGTTTCTTCGCCCGCGCCTCGGCCTCCGCGGCGCTTTCGGCGGGTCCTTCGAAAAGCAAAGTGGTGTCGAAGGGCACCCATTCGGCACCTATGCGCGCGAGCAGCTGCTCCAATTGCCTTGCGGCGCTGTCATTTTCGAAGAACGCGGGATGACGGACCTCGACGGCGGATCGGTACGAGTCGGGCAACGTGCGCAGGAATCCGGCCAGCGTCCCGAGATCGGTCGGTCCGAATGAGCCCGGCAACTGCACCCACAGTGCGTGGATGCGCGGACCGAGCGGCTGCATCGCATCCAGGAAAGTGCGCAGTTCGACCTCCACACCCTGCAGCCTGCGCTCGTGCGTAATCGGCTTGGGCAGTTTGATGACGAATCGGAAGTCGGGATCGGTCTGCTTCGCCCACGACTCCACAGTGTTGCGCGTCGGCGTCGCATAGAACGTCGTATTGCCTTCCACCGCAGTGCACCACGAGGCGTAATGCCGCAACCGCTCGGCCGCAACCGGTTGATATTCCTGCCATGCCGCGTGCGTCCACATCGCACATCCCACGTGAAGCCGCATGACAGCGACGCTAACGCACCCACCGGCCACCCATCCGGGCGGTCGAGGCGGGTTCACGTACGCTGACGGCTGCACCTCCAGCACCTCGGGAAAGAGATCATGACGCGGTTCGAGAACGTCAGTGTGGCCAAGAAGGCCAATGTGTACTTCGACGGCAAGTGCATCAGCCACAGCATCGAGCTGGCCGATGGCACCGCGAAGTCGGTCGGCGTCATCCTGCCGTCCACTCTGACGTTCAACACGGTCGAGCCGGAGATCATGGAGCTGATCCAGGGCGAGTGCAACGTCACCCTTGCTGGTGAAACCGAAGCCGTGACCTACCGCGGCGGCGAATCGTTCTCGGTGCCGGGCAACAGCTCATTCGAGATCGAGGTGCTTTCGGCGGTGCACTACGTCTGCCACTTCGGCTGAGCCGCTCAGACGGGGACCGCACCCAGGGAATCTGCCAGCGCGGTCAACACATCCGCGCACCCGGCACCGACGGTGAGCGCGGCGAGTTCATCACCTCGGGTCCGGCCGCGATTCACGATGACGACCGGCTTGCCCTGTTTCGCCGCATATCGGACGAACCGCAGCCCGGACATCACCGTCAACGACGATCCCGCAACCAACAGCGCGTCGGCCGCCTCGACCATTTCGAATGCGGCGGCGACGCGCTCCTTGGGGACGTTCTCCCCGAAGTACACGATGTCCGGTTTGAGCATGCCGCCGCAGCGCGCGCAGTCCACCATCCGGAAATTCACGGTATCTGCGACCACAGCGTCCGCATCGGGCGCGACCTCCACCCCGGTGGCTGTCGCCGATGCGGCGAAACCCGGATTGGCCGCCTCCAACCGCTCGGCCAGGGTCATCCGCGAAATCAAAGCGGCGCAGCCGAGGCAGCGCACCCGCGCATACGTTCCGTGTAGATCGATGACCTGGCGATGCCCCGCCTTCGTATGCAGCAGATCGACATTCTGCGTAATCAACCCGGTGACGATGCCGGCCCGCTCCAACCGTGCCAACGCTCGATGCGCCGCATTCGGCCGTGACCCGTCCATGGCCCGCCACCCGATGTGATTGCGCGCCCAGTACCGCTGTCGAAATGCCGTATCCCCCACGAACTGCTGATATGTCATCGGTGTCCGCACCGGCGACCCCGGCCCCCGATAATCCGGAATCCCACTGTCGGTGGACACCCCTGCCCCCGTCAGCACCGCGACCCGCCGCCCCGCCAGCAGCCCGGACAAGCGCTCGACAGCGGATGCGTCGGAATCAGCGGACATGGAATTCAGAGTAAGCGTCGCCGCCCGATCGGTAACCCCGGGCGGCGACGCGGTCCGATCAGGCCTGCAGGCCGACCTCGATCTCCAGGGTGAGGGTGATCTTGTCGCCGATCACCGCGCCGCCGTCGGGCAGCGGCATATCAATGGTGATGCCGAAGTCGCGGCGGTTGATGACGGTCTTGGCCTCGAAACCGGCGACCGGGCCCTGGCCCATGCCCGGGTTGACGCCGAGGAATTCGACGTCGAGGGAGACCGGACGGGTGGTGCCGCGGATGGTGAACTCACCGTCGACCACGAAATCCTCACCATTGACACGGAATCCGGTCGACTTGAAGGTGGCTACCGGGAAGTCGGCGGCGTGGAAGAAGTCGGCGGTGCGCAGGTGCGCGTCGCGCTGCTCGTTATCGGTGGTCACCGAATCGACCACGATCTCGGCCTCGGCCGAGGCGGTGCCGTCTTCATTGATGACCAGCTTGCCGGAGAAGTCGGCGAACCGACCGCGAACCTTGCTGACCATCAGGTGACGCACGGTGAATCCGAGGGTGGAGTGAGCGGTATCGATGACCCAGGTGCCTGCGGTCAGGGCTTTTGCGGTGGTGGTCGACATTGTCGGTCTCCTCGTGTAGTTGAGATTTCAATTACTTGGATATGAAACAGGTATTCAGTTCTGGGATCAGGACCGGCGCGCCGTTGCACCGGGGATCAGGTCACTGCGCGACCTCCACGGCCTTGCCTCGATCCCGGGCGGCGACCAATGACGCATGAGTCGGCGCATCCGGGACATGAGCCGGACGCAGTGCGTCGAACTCCTTGCGCAGCACCGGAACTACCTCCGCGCCGAGCAGTTCGAGTTGCTCGAGCACCGTTTTCAACGGTAGACCCGCGTGGTCCATCAGGAACAGCTGTCGCTGATAGTCGCCGAAGCTTTCCCGGAAGGTCATGGTCTTTTCGATGACCTGCTGTGGACTGCCGACGGTCAGCGGCGTCTGCTCGGTGAAGTCCTCGAGCGACGGGCCGTGGCCGTAGACCGGCGCGTTATCGAAGTAGGGCCGGAATTCGCGCACCGCGTCCTGAGAGTTCTTGCGCATGAACACCTGTCCACCCAGGCCGACAATGGCCTGGTCGGCGGAGCCGTGGCCGTAATGCTCGTAGCGGCGCCGATACAGCTCGATCAGGCGCTGGAAGTGGCCCTTCGGCCAGAAGATATTGTTCGCGAAGAAGCCGTCGCCGTAATAGGCGGCCTGCTCGGCTATTTCCGGACTGCGGATCGACCCGTGCCAGACGAACGGCGCTACGCCGTCCAGCGGTCGCGGCGTGGCGGTGAACGCCTGCAACGGAGTACGGAATCGGCCCTCCCAGTCGACCACGTCCTCGCGCCAAAGCCGGTGCAGCAGATGGTAGTTCTCGATGGCCAGCGGGATGCCTTCGCGAATGTCCTTGCCGAACCAGGGGTAGACCGGACCGGTATTGCCGCGTCCGAGCATCAGATCGACGCGACCGTCGGCCAGATGCTGCAGCATGGCGAAGTCTTCGGCGATCTTCACCGGATCGTTGGTGGTGATGAGTGTCGTCGCGGTGGACAGCTGCAACCGCTCGGTCTGCGCCGCGATATAGCCGAGCATCGTGGTCGGCGACGATGGCACGAACGGCGGGTTGTGGTGCTCGCCGGTGGCGAATACGTCCAGGCCGACCTCTTCGGCCTTGCGCGCGATCGCGACCATCGCCTTGATGCGCTCGCGCTCGGTCGGGGCCCGACCTGTCGTCGGGTCGACCGTTACGTCGCCAACGGTGAAAATTCCGAACTGCACGTCGCCTCCTCTCGGAAAGTCTGACACCTATTTGGTGGATATGGCAACCAACAGGGCGGTGTCGTCATCTATTCCCGAGGGTTACCGGTCACTTGCGCAGCCGCGATTCCAGGCCGTCCATCACACAGAGCAGACCGAAATCGAAGGCCATCGCGCGGGCGGTCTGATAATCGGCGGGTTGCATCTTCCGGTAGTCGTCGAGCATCTCCGGATAGTCGGAGGCGAGCTCATCCATGACGTCGAGCACCATGTCCTTGTCGAAACCCTTGTCGCCGAATGCCTTCGCCGCAGTGATCTCCGGGATGACCTGCCCGAGTACGTAACTCGTCACGGTGCCACTCGCGAGGTAGATATCGACGCCCGTGAATCCGGCGTCGATGAAGGTGCGGCGCAGTCGATCACTGAGTTCGAAGGCCTTCGGGCCGACGCTCGGCAGGGAGCCGATCAAGGCGGTCACCCATGTGTGGTCGAGCATGGTGAGCCGGAAGTTGTAGGCATAGGTCGTGACGACCTCACGCCACGAGGCCTCGTCGGGATCCGGGATTCGCACCAGACCCCAGATCTCGTCGAGGACGAGTTCGAGCAGTTCATCCTTATTCGCGACATGCCAGTAGAGACTGGTCGCGCCCGCATCGAGCTTGGCTCCGAGCTTGCGCATGCTCAACGCGCCGAGGCCCTCGGCATCCAAAACCTCGATTGCGGCGGCGACGATCTGGTCGCGGCGCAGTCCGGCCGCCTTCGGCTGGCGTGGCTCGCGGGTCCATACCGAGGAGAACTGCTGCTTTGTCACCCGGTCAGCATAATTCTCTCGCACATTGTGCGATTCTATCGTACGGTGTTCGAGTGGAATCGAACGTTGTACGAGATCCTCGCCGCTGGTGGATTCTGGGGGTCCTCTGTCTGTCGCTGCTGGTGCTGATGATCGACGGCACTGTGCTCAATATCGCTATTCCGTCCCTGATCCGGGAACTCGACGCGACGCCGTCGGATATCCAGTGGATCCTCGACGCCTACGTCCTCGTCTTCGCTGGACTGTTGCTCACCGCGGGCAGCCTCTCCGACCGGTTCGGGCGGCGGCGCATGCTGGTGCTCGGGCTGGCGCTGTTCGGCGCTGCGTCCCTTGCCGCCGTCTTGGCCACCGAGCCGTGGCAAGTGGTCGGGGCCCGCGCACTGATGGGCGTCGGCGGTTCACTGCTGATGCCATCGACCCTGTCCATTCTCATGACCACCTTCGCCGAGGACGAGCGCCGTAAGGCGATGGCGGCATGGTCCACTGTCTCGATGGTCGGCATCGTCCTCGGGCCGACGCTGGGCGGCTTTCTGCTGCAGCACTATTGGTGGGGCTCGGTGTTCCTGCTCAATATCCCGGTCGCGGCGCTCGCGATTGTCGCCGCGCTGGTCCTGATGCCGGAATCCACCGGTGAGCAGCGACCGGTCGACCTGATCGGCGTGCTGCTTTCCATCGTCGCGCTCACTTCGACGGTGTACGTGATCATCGAGCGCGAGTGGAATATTCCGATGATCGGCCTCGCCGTGGTCACGGGACTGGCATTCGTGGTCTGGGAGAGCCGGTCCGCGCATCCGATGCTGCCGCTGGCGGTATTCCGCAATCGCGATTTCACCGGCACCTGCTGCACACTGCTGCTGATGGTGTTCGGTATGGGCGCGATCATGCTGATGCTCACCCAGTATCTGCAGTTCGTGCTCGGCTACGGACCGATGAAGGCGGGTCTTGCCCTGCTGCCGTATGCGGTGGCCGCAGCGGTGTGCAACGGTCTCGGCGCGACGCTGGGCAAGAAGTTGAGCAATAAGACACTCATCGTCGCCGGTCTACTGGTCATGGGCGGGGCGTTCGCGATTCTGGCCGTCGGTTCCGGATATTTCGCGGTATTGGCCAGCATGCTGGTCATGGGGATCGGCGGCGGTCTGGCGGGTCCGGCCGCGTATGCCGCGATCATGAGCGCCATTCCGCTGGCACATGCGGGCGTCGGCTCGGCCATGAACGATACGTTGCAGCAGGTCGGCATGGCGATCAGCATCGCGATCCTCGGCAGCGTACTGGCCGGTGTGTTCACCGCGCATATGCCCGACGACACGCCCGAGGCCGCCCGTGAATCCATCGGCGCCGCTTTCCAACTCGGATATGCCGAACCGGCCAAGGAAGCGTTCACCGATGCGATGTCGACCGGCGCCTGGATCAGTGCGGGCTTCAGCATCGCCGCCGCCCTACTGGGACTGGCGCTGCTGCGGACACGTCCCGCGCCCCAGATCGACACGCCGGAGGAAGTAACCGTGTCATAGCTGACATCGATTTTTCGTTCCGAATCAGCTGGTTTCGCACCGCAGGCTCGGCTAGGCTCCCCTCGACCTCGCTGCCCGCACATCTGAGTACATTTGCGCGGGAAGCATCTCGAGCAGGAGAGTCGAGCCTGCGCGGGCGTTTGCGAAGAGCGAATAATCTGATGACTGAACGGAATTCCGAATGAAGCTTTGCGATAGCACTGCGGCGGCGATCCTTGTCATCGGTGCCGTGACCTTGGGCGCCGGAGTCTCGCATGCCGAGCCGGTCGCCGCACCCCCGCGGCAGGACATCACTTACTCGGTCAAGCTAGCCGACAAGACCGTCGTCGCCAGCGTGCGCGGCGGCACCTTCACCCTGTCCAAGGCGACGGAAAGCGAGCTCGCGGCGGGCGGCGAGGGGCGGCTGGTCGACAAAGACGGCACGCTGGTCGATAAAGACGGCAAGGCCGCCGATCTCGCCGATGTGGTCGATGTCGTGGATCTGGCCGATACCGACGGCCACGTCGTCATGACGCTGCCGCTGCGATTCCGGATTGCCGATACCGAGATCCCGGTCAAGCCCGTGGTCGAAAAAGACGGCACGGTACTGGAACTGGCGCCGGAGAAGCCCGCCGGACTCGACATCTCGCAGCCGCTGGCCGTCAAGCCGGTGGCATCGATGCCCGAAAACCAGCGCGCCCGTGATGAATTCGCCACGCAATTCGGCCTGGCCTCAGCGGTCGGCGGCTTCGTCGGGACCGCCATCGGCGCGGTCATCGGATGTGTCGCAACCATTGCCGCCGGCTGCATCGTTGGCCTTACCACCGGTGCGGCCCTCGGCGGGATCGTCGGCACGATAGCCATAGGTGGACCGGTACTGATCGCGTCCGGCGTGGATTACGTCAATACGATGTTGGCTCCGGACGGCGCCACGCGTTTCGCGGACAAGACGACCCAACCCGCGCCGACCACTACGGCCGCGCCGAAATAGGTCATCGGGTATACGCGGGTCGCTGGCCAACCGAAAGGCCAGCGACCGCCCTGCCGCGCGCAGCGGTTCGCCCGAGTACAGGGTGCGGCTCAGAATGAACGCACCCTTGAGTGCGCTCAACAGCGCGAAGGCGAATCGGCGCGCCTCAGGGGCGTCGAGTCCGTGACGGACGAATTACTGCCGAACGGCAAACTGGTCGAGGTCGACGACGCCTACGTCCCGTCCGTGCTCGACCGCCCGGAAGCCGTCGCCACGGCAATGTCGGCCTTCCTGACCGCCGTACCGCACACCTGACTCCCTCACCCACAGAAGGCGGCGTCTACCAGGCCGTCCAGGGCGGGCTTGTAGCCGAGGCCGAACAAGGGCGGGACTTGGTTGAGGCTGACGGTTATCGAGCGGCCGGGGGTGTAGCCACCGAAGACGAAGAACCCGTCCATGGCGCCGCCGTGGCTCCAGATATCGACGCCGCAACCGTTGGTGCGATGGAACAGACCGAGACCGACATCGTCGGGCAAGGCTGGATCGCCGCCGTGGATGGTGTGCTGCATTTCGGCAAGTTCGGTTGGGCGAAGCAGCTTTCCGGTGAGCAGGGCGGTGAAGAAGCGGTTCAGGTCGGCATCGGTGGAGACGAGCGCGCCATCGGCCAGGCCCCAGCCCGGGTCGATATCGGTGATGTCGACCTGCACGCCGTTGAAGATCTGATACGCGCGCGGGTGTGGACCGCGAATCACATTCTCCTGCGGGAATGCGGGCCAATAGGTGTCGCGCAGTTGCAGGCGGTCGAGAACCCGGGAGGTCACCTCGGCACCTACCGGCCGTCCCGTGATCTGCTCGATCAGTTTTCCGGCCAACAGGTAATTGGTGTTGGAGTAGCTGAAAGCCGAACCGGGCGCGAACATAGCGGGCATATCCAAACCGAGTCGGATCAGCTGATCCGCGGTTTGGTACCGCTGCAATGCCTCGACCGACCCCCAGTCCAATCGAACGAGATAGTCCGGAATACCGCTGGTGTGCTGCAACAGATTTCGGACGGTGATCAGATTCCCGTCACCGCCGGGGCCGCGCACCACACCGGGCAGATAATGCTCGATCGGAGCGTCGAGCTGGATTCGCCCCTCCCCCACCAATTGCAGCACCACGGTCGCCACGAAAGTCTTGGTATTGCTGGCGATTCGGACCTGTGCGTCATCGGGAAATGCCTCGTGCGTCACGAGATCGCCGACACCGCTATCGAACTGGGTCGCGTCGCCGTCTGCGGTGACGACCAGCTGCGCACCCGGAACGAAAGCCGAATGGACCAGGCCATCCAGCCCGGCTTGCAGCACGTTGAGGCGCACCGGTGCCGGTTGAGCCGAGGACGCCGCGAGATGCGGCAGCACCGAGATCATCAGTGCGGCGAGCAAAGCCGTCGTTACCTTGAACCGCCGCATTCATCCTCCGTCGCCAGGGTCCGCGCGGCCTTTGCTTCGGCGCGGACGGTGATACCCGCGCGGGGTCCCATCCGGTTCGCAGAAGAGACCGGCGCGGGCGCGTCGTTGGTCGGAATGTCTCGTCGGATCAGCCGTCATAGGACACATGCGGCGTCCAGTCGTCGAGGGGGCGGACGGCGGCGGTGTGCAATGCCGCGGCAACCCGCTCCCGAGTAAATGCCCCCGCACCGAGTACACCGTTGATCTGCACCGCGACGGCCCGGAAACCATCGGGTGCCATGGTGGTGTCCAGACTGGTGACGAGATTGCGCACCGCCGCCTTCTGCACGCCGAGGGAGGCGGCCTGATTCCACGGCTTATCCGCCGCCGCGCTGCCCGTTACCAGCACACGCGCACCATCGGCGAAGAACGGCCGCGCGGCCTGCACCGCGGGCAGCAACGCCGCGGCGCCGATCGTGAAGTCCTCGATCAACTCCGCGACGGTCAACCGCAGCGGATCCGCCTGCCGGAAGATGCTCGGGTTGAAGTGCAGCATGTCGATCTGCCCGTGCCGCTGGCCCACCTCGGTCACAATACGAGTGACATCCTCGGGATCGGCCAGATCCACACCGACACCTTCGGCATCGAAACCCTCGCCCAGCAATTCCTTCGCCAACGGCTCGGCCTCCGCGACGGTCCGACAGGCCAACACCACCACATATCCGTCGCGCGCGAAAAGACGGCCGACGGACAATCCGACTCCGGGACCGGCACCGAGGACGAGCAACACTGGAGCAGCCATGTATACGAGACTAGATCGTCAATCCGTGCAGATCACACTGTCCGATTCTTGCCCGCCCCGAGCGGCGTCGGTAAGACTGGAAAGGTTGAGCAGACCCTAGCGAGTGCAACTAGTCGGTAGCGGGCATAACCCGGGCGTGCGCTGTGTCGAATACCCGAAACGAAAGCTGAGGCGGCGAGAATGATCCGGGACCCAGGTCGCCGCCATGGATGACGACACCGTCGAGATTCCCAAAATCACCGAAACTCGACGCCCCAGACACCGACGAGCCGAACCGAAACCCCATCGCGGCCGCAATGCGGCAAAGATCGCGATGCGCGTTCTGACCTCGATCGCCGCGCTCGCCGTCCTGTCCGGCACTGGGTTCGCCTGGTCGGCCAAGACCGAATTCGATAACGGTTTCACCCACACCGATGCGATCGGCAAGGATGCGCCACGCTCACTCGGCGGCGATCTGAATATCCTGCTGATCGGCCTGGATACCCGCAAGGACCTCGACGGCAACGACTTGCCGAAGGCAATCCTGGACCAGTTGCACGCCGGCGACGGCGACAATGGCGGCTACAACGCGAATTCGCTCATCCTGCTGCACATTCCCGCGGATATGCACAAAATCGTCGCCTTCTCCATTCCGCGCGACGACTATGTCGCGGTATCCGGCATTCCGGGCTACGACCACGCCAAGATCAAGGAGGCCTACGGGCTGAAAAAGGCCGCCACCGAGACCAAGCTGGAAAACGCGGGCATGAAGGACAAGGTGGCTCTGGAACGCGCGGGCCGCGAGGCGGGGCGGGCCTCCATCGTGCAAACGGTGCGCAATCTGGTCGGCGTCCCCATCGACCGCTTCGCCGAAATCTCGCTCGTCGGCTTCTACGACCTCGCCGATAAGCTCGGCGGCGTCGATGTCTGCCTCAACCACGCGGTCGACGACAGTTACTACTCCGGCGCGGTCTTCCCCGCGGGCCCGCAGCACCTCGATGCCGCCAATGCGCTGTCTTTCGTGCGCCAACGCCACGGATTGGAGAACGGCGACCTCGACCGCACCCACCGCCAGCAGGCCTTCCTGACCTCGGTCGCCAAATCGCTGAAGGACACCGGCACGCTGACCAACTTCAGCAAGCTCTCCGGACTCATGGACGTGGCGCACCGCGATATCGTGCTGTCCGACGGCTGGAACCTGCTCGACTTCGCCCGTGACCTCGGCTCGGCGGGCTCGATCTCGGTCGAATTCCGGACACTGCCGGTGCTGCGCTACGACAATATCGACGGTCAGGACGTCAATATCGTCGATCCGGCGGCCATCAAGAAGGAAGTGCGCGCCGCCTTCGGCATCGAAACCACACCTGCCACCTCGACGCGCACCCCGACCAGCATCGTCGATGTCCACAATGCGAGCGGATACAGCGGCCGAGCCGCCCAGCTGTCCACCGCGCTCACCAAGCGCGGCTATCCGGCGGGCACCGTGGCCACTGGCACCCGCGCCGACGGTACGACCTCGACCCTCACCTACGGCATCGGCGCCGAGACCGATGCCGCGCAGCTGGGCGACCTCATCGGCCTTACCCCGACCGCATCGCCGAATGCCGAACCCGGCCACATCACCGTGGTCGTCGGCACCGATTTCACCATGCCCGCCGAACTCGTGCCGACCACCAGCGCGGCGCGGACCACCACCTCCGCCGAGCCCGTGCCCGATGCGGGCAAGCCGGTCGCGACCACGATCGGCAGCAGTGTGCCATGCGTTAACTGACGCCGGAGTCCGCGCAGGTCACACCCGCAGCGGCGAAATGGACCCGAAACGGCCGGTAAACTACGGCACGGGCCAGTATGTCGTAGGTACGCCGCAGGGAACGTACGGCGAAACACAGGAGAGTCATGTCGAGTCGCCGCTTCCGGTGGAAAGTCGCTGCGGGTTTTGCATTGGTGACGACGTTGCTCGTCGCCGGGTGTTCGTCGAAGTCGGAAACGCCGACCACCCAGGCCGGACCGCCGCCGCCCCCGATCGTCATCACTCCGGGCGGTGGCAACAATGTCGATCCGCTCGCACCGGTCGTGGTTACCGCGAATGACGGCATGCTCACCTCTGTGAAGCTCACCAATGAGGCGGGCCGTTCGATCGAGGGCATCTACACGCCGGACAAGACGGCGTGGAAGCCTGTCGATCCGCTCGGCTACGGGCACACCTACACGATCAGCGCCGAAAGCCTCACCATCACCGGCCGCGTCGGACCGACCACCTCGACCTTCAGCACGCTGGCGCCGAACAACCAGACCAAGGTGTATATGACCACCACCGGCGGCACACCGCTGGCGGACGGTGGCACCTTCGGTGTCGGCACCGTTGTGGTCGCGCATTTCGATGAGGACGTCCCGGATAAGGCCGTCGCGGAGAAGCGGCTCTCGGTGACGACCAACCCGCCGGTCGAGGGTTCCTGGTACTGGCTCGACAGGCGCAACGCGCACTGGCGGCCGCAGCAATACTTCGCACCGGGCACCAAGGTGACCGCCGCGGCCAACATCTACGGCGCGGACCTCGGCGGCGGCCTCTACGGCCAGGAGGACACCAAGACCACCTTCACCATCGGCCCATCGCATGTCTCCATCGCCGATGACAACACCAAACAGGTGCAGGTCTTCGAGAACGGCAATCTGATCCGCACCATGCCCACCTCGATGGGAAGGGGCGGCAGCGAGGTCATCGGGGGTAAGACGCTGACCTTCTGGACCCAGCCGGGCATCTACACCGTGATGGACAAGGGCAATCCGGTGATCATGGACTCCTCCACCTATGGCCTGCCGGTCAATTCCCGGCTCGGCTACAAGGAGGCCATCGGCTGGGCCACCCGCATCAGCACCGACGGCATCTATCTGCACCAGCTCGATTCCACAGTCTGGGCGCAGGGCAGCCAGAACCTCTCGCACGGCTGTCTGAACCTGAGCGCCACGAATGCCCAGTGGTTCTATAATTTTTCGATACCGGGCGATGTGGTCGAGGTCCGCAATACCGGCGGCGCACCGCTCGAGGTTTGGCAGAACGGCGACTGGGGCATGCCGTGGGACGAGTGGCTCCAGGGCAGCGCTCTGCACTGACCTCTTTTGCCGGCCGCACCAGAATTTCCGGACGAAAGTATCCGGTGTGGCAGAATCGTCGGCATTATGACCGTCTTGACCAGCGCTTCTCCGGACCGATTGCCCCGAGGGCCGCATCGCTTGACCCGGGACGAAGTCGTGACGTCACAGCGCGAGCGGCTATATCTCGCCGCTTTGGAGGCGGTCGCCGAACTCGGCTACGGCCCGACCACGATCACCGATATCGTCGGTCGGGCCCGGGTGGCCCGGCGGACGTTCTACGGGCTGTTCGAGAGCAAAGAGGAATGCTTCACCGCCGCTTTCGATTTCGCGGTCGATACAATCACCCACGAGCTCGACCGGGTGGTCACCGAATCCGGCGCTGCTACCTTCGATGAGTTGGTGCGCACCACGCTCGAGACCTACCTGGAGTTCCTCGCGGCCGAGCCTGCCGCCGCGCGGGCGCTGCATATCGAAACCCTCGCCGCCGGACCGGGACTCATCGCCCGCCGGGCCCGCACGCATCGGATGTTCGGCTACCGAATGATCGCGGCGGCCCGAATCGGCGGGCGCGCAGGCGAACTTCGCGCCGAACCCGACCCGGGACTGCTCGACGTCCTGCTCGGCGGTATCGACGATCGCGTCCGCGCCACGCTCATCGAATCCGGCCCGCACAATCTACCGGCGCTGGCCCCCACCCTCACCCGCGCCGCCCTACTCCTACTCGGTTCCGGCCCCACCCCGACCACCGCCGCACCGACGGTAGTCGAAAGGCGGCCAGAGCCCACTCCGTGAGCGACCATTCGACCATGGTTGACACCGTCATCGCGGCGAGACCGGGCTACCAGCCGGGGTCGGTGTCGACTGGAATGTTCAGCCAGCTCGGCTGATTCGGGTCCAGGTCGAGGTGCTGGGGGCGCAAGCCGCTCTCATTCAGCAAGGGGCGCAAGGGAAGACTGCTCGGGAAGTTTCCGGCGTAGATGTCGACGCGCAGCCGGTGCCCGGGCTGCAGCACACCGTCGGTGGCGAACAGGCCGATATCGATGACCGTCGGCTGGCCGGGCACGATCGGTTCACGGGTGTCCAGGGTCAGATAGGGATACGGGTCGGTGTAGTCGCCATTGGCCGAGCGGGTGGCCTTGCTCTGGTCGACGGCGCGCAGGGATGCGGTGCGTTGGCCGTGTGTCCATTGGGTCGAACGTCCGTCCGGCGCAACGTCGTTCAGGGTTACGTTCCAGTACCCGTCGGTGGCATCCAGGACGGTATCGAGGTGTATGGCGATCGGGCCGGAGATCTGCGTCGGCACGGCGACCGGCGCGCTGGTGAAGGTCAGACCATTGGTCTCGGCGATCCGCGAATCCTTCGTGCAGATATCCGGGAGCGGCAGGATGCCCGCCGTCCCCTGTGCACCGTCGCGTGAGCACAGCGTGGTGAGGCCGGGCGCGATCGTAACCCGGGCTGGTGCGCCCGGCTGCCCGGTGAGGCTGCCGTCATAGGCGCTGCCCGGCGCGGTGCCGGAGGCCGCCGCGTTCAAATACATACGGCGGTAATCCATATCGGGCCGCGGGAAGGCCGTGGTGTGGGTCCAGCCGCCGCCCTGCTGCCACAGGGTGACCTGGTCGTAGTCATCGATACCGTTATCGATGCCCTTGAGCCACTTGTCGAACCACGCGCGCTGCAATACGTCCAGGGCCGCCGGTCCGTCGGCGTCACCCATGCCCGAGCCGGTCGTGATGTGGTAATTGTTGTCCATCACCAGCTTCTTCTGGCTATCGGACACATTGATGGCGTTGTAGACCCGCGGCGATGAGTAGGCGAAGATGTCCTGCCAGCCGCCGTAGACGAAGGTCGGCACATCGATGCGATCGGGATGTCCGATCCAGGCGGTGCGCAATGGACTTTCATCGTCGAGTACCGAATGCATCTCGGGCGGAATCTGATCCATGCTCTGAGTGCCCAGCGCCATGATGATCATATTGAAGAAGGTGAACGGGTCACGGACGCGGTCCGCCAGCCAGGTCCAGTCGAACTTGCCCGCCAGCATGGACACCACATCGGGAATCAGCTTCGTGCCGTCGACGGCGAGCAGCCATTCCGGGATGAAACCGATGCCGAGTGCGCCACCGGGTGCGGCCACGTCGCGGATCAGATCGCTGCCCGGCACGATCGGGAAGATCGCCTGCAGCGCAGCGGGTCTGCGCTCCGCGGTCTGCAACTGGTTGATAGCGGAATAGGAGATGCCGCTCATCCCGATCTTGCCATTGGACCAGGGCTGCGCCGCCGCCCAGTCGACCACCTCGACGCCGTCCTGCTGCTCGCGATCGCCGAACACCTGCCAAATGCCCTCGGAGAAGCCGGTGCCGCGCACGTCGACGACTACCTGGGTGTAGCCGCTCTGCACCAGTTTGCGATCCACGGCGAAGGTGCGCGCGGTGCCGCCCGCCAATGCCTGTGCCAGATCACTGATTCCGCTCAGGCCGTAAGCCGAGAGATCGAAGCTGTGTAGTGCCTGCATCAGCGGCTCCGCCAGGCCCGGGATGGCCAGCACGGAGTCGGCGATATTCGCCATCAGCTTGGTGTAGGGCGTGAGGTTCACGATGGTCGGCGTCGGCTCGACGATCGGGCGGCCGGAGGCGTCGGCCGGATGGTAGACATTCGCCTTCAGCACCGTACCGTCACTCATGGTGATCGGGATGTCCCAGTCGATGTACACGTTCGGATACTGTTGCGACCCTTCATGGTTCGCGGTGAATTGCGCATCGAGGCCCAGGGTGGCCTGGGTCGGCGCGGCCGCGACCACGGCTGCGGCAAACACGGTGAAGGTGGCTATCGCAGCAGCCACTGCCTTAATCGGACGTCGACGTCGGATCATGTTTGCCAAACCCTCCCGGCAATGAGGAACTACCCCGTTCCCATCATCGAGTGGGTACAGTAACGTGCATCACCATTGGTACGCAACCGTGACTCATTACATCGCTCTGTGCAGCACGCCTTGCACTGTGGACCGCAATTAAGTTGCCGCGCATTCTCCCTAATCGGAGGTGCGGCAAGCGGACCGGCGTCCCCTTGCCACAGCCCTACGTTGGGGATTATTCGCAGGACTCGCCCCGCTTACCGACCAGTATCCCAATCCCCCGGCCGGATGCGACGCCGGTCGCGTCGGACGCTGAACGTTCCGCCCGGCCAGGTCAGGGTGTTGGTACCGTCCTCGTCGATGAAGTAGCTGGTGCAACCGCCGGTCGACCACACCCGGGTGCCGAGCAGTTTCCGTGCGCGCGTGACCCATTCGCGCTCGGCTCGCTCGGACGGGCTGTAGCGGCGAATTCCCTTGGCCCGCATATGCTCGATCGTCCTGGCGATCAGCTTCGTCGTCGGTTCGATGGCGAGGAACTGCGAGGTATGCGGCAGCGCCGTATTCGGTCCGGTGACCGCGAACAGATTCGGCAGGCCCGCGAATGCGATGCCGCGGTAGGCCCGAAAACCATCGTGCTGGAACTTCTTTCGCGTCGAAGTTGTCGCGGTACGGAAGTCCGGGAAGTGCGCGATGGAATCCTGGACGTGGAATCCGGTGGCCCACACGATCGCATCGACTTCATGCAAGTCACCGTCGGCGGTGCGGATGCCGGTCGCGGTGATTTCGGTGATCTTCTCGGTGCTCAGCCGCACATTCGGGCGGGCGAATGAGCTGTAGTACTCGTCGGAGACCATCGGTCGCTTGCACCCGAAGGCATAATCGGGCGTGAGTTTGCGCCGCAGCTCGGGATCGGGCACCTGTTCGGCCAGCACCTTGCGGACGACCCACTCGTATACCGAAACCAGCCGCGGATGGAATTCGGCGAAATGCATGGCCTCCAGGAACAGGAAGACGAATCCACGTGCCGCCAGGCGAATCGGTGGCACTGTGCGCAGTATCTTGCGCACCGTCGGCGGAATCGGCCGGTCCAGACGCGGAATCACCCAGGCCGGAGTGCGCTGGAACGAGATGAGCTCAGCCGCCGACTTCGCCAGCGCGGGCACGATCTGTACCGCGCTCGCCCCGGCCCCGACCACCGCGATCCGCTTGCCCGGCGGTTCGAATGACGGATCCCACTTGCTCGAATGCATCTGCGGCCCAGCAAAATCGGAGCGACCGGAGATATCCGGAATCGCTTCGGCGTGCAGCGAGAAGTACCCCATGACGACGGTACGCGCCCGGACCAGTCTGCCATCGCTCAGCCGCAGCACCCACTGTTCGGCCTCGTCGTCGAAATCGGCCTCGGTCACGTCGCTGTTCAGCTGCACATGCCGTCGCAGATCGAAGGTATCGACGACCTGCTCTGTGTAGGTGCGCAATTCTGGCTGGGTCGCGTACACGCGGGTCCAATCCGCGTTCGGCGCAAAGGAATACGAGTACAGCACCGATGGCACGTCAACCGCGCAGCCGGGATAGACGTTATCGCGCCAGGTGCCGCCGATGGCGTCGGCACGTTCCAAGATGACGAAGTTGTCATTGCCGAGGCGGCGCAGGTTCACCGCGACACCCAGCCCGCTGAAGCCCGAGCCGATAATCGCTACATCGAAATCCGACATTATCCAGCGGCTAACTGTGTACGGTCCGGCAGGAGCAGGTCGGTGAGTTCATCGAGCGCGGCGTCCATGGCCGCGGTGAGGTACGACATCGGCGGCAGCTTGTCCTGCACACCGAGGACGCCGAAATGCAGCCCACCCGAATAGCCGATGCAGGTGAAGTTCAGCGGATTGCCGTGCATCAGCAGTGAAATCGGATAGATCGTCTCGAGTCGAGCGCCGTTCCAGTACAGCGGGTTTCGTGGTCCCGGCACATTGGAGATGCCCATGGGGTGCGAGGACGCGGTGTTGGTCAAGCCGAAGCTGAGCCCGAGGATCCACGGCAGGGTGACCGCGAGTCCGTAGCCGATGACCTCGTTCGGAGCCATCTCGCCCATATGTTGCTTCGCGGCGCGGATGTAGTACTTGACCGCACTCAGCCGATCACGCGGATCGGCGATATCGGTGGCCAGCGCGGTGAACATCATGCCGGCGCGGGTGCCGGCGCGAGCGTCGTCCTCCTCGCGTAGATCGGTAGGCACGCCCGCGGTCAACGACTCTTCGGGCAACGTAGCGTGATCGGTCAGGTAGCCGCGCAGTGCCGTACTCACGAGGTACAGCACGATGTCGTTGATCGTGCAGTCACCCGCCTTCGCCAATCGCTTGAACAGCGCGAGGTCGTAGCGACGCCTGGACAGATCGCGCGCACCGGTGATGGTGCCGTCGAGAACGGTTTCCGGCTGCTGATATGCCTTCTGCGCCATCGTCTTATCGCCGCGTGCACGTCGGAATGCATCGCGGGCGGCGGATCCGACACCGCGCAACAAAGCCAGTACGCCGGTCAACGCGGCGAGCAGGGCACGGAACGGATTCGCCTTATCGGCTTCCGCCGATTCGGCGGCCGGGCGCACCGTGAACAGGTCCGGCACATCGCGGGCGTCGGCATCCTCGGTGAACGTATCGGTGAACAACCGCATGGCCGATGCGCCGTCGAGCAGGCTGTGGTGCACCTCGAGCAACAGCGCGAAACGGTCCTGCGCCAGTCCTTCGATGACGTGCAATTCCCATGGCGGACGGCTCATATCGAGCTGCTTCTGATGGATCGACGACACGAGCTCGGTCAACTGGTCCTGGCTGCCCGGCTCCGGCAGCGTCCACTCCCGGATGTGCTCGCTCAGGTCGATATCGTCGACCTCACGCACCATGGCCGCGACACCTGGCGGCGGGAACTTCAGCGGGCGGAAGTTCCACGGTTGCGGCAGGCTCGCCGGTGCGTCCAGTCCGGCCCGCCACTGTCGCAGGAACTGGGCCGCCCCGCCCTCGGGCGCGGTGAATTCCAGTAGGAAGGCGATATGCATTGGCATATCGGGTGATTCGAGCGACAGCCAGACACCGTCGGTCGCGGTCAGTCGATGCAACGACATCTACATCCTTAGAGTGTGCTCGGCGAATGGGGAGTCAGGCGGGCCGTCGGATCAGTTCGAGATCGAGATCGATGGGGATGACGGCGAAGTGGAAGCGATCCCTCGGCGGCTGCGCACCTGCGGGCAGACGCACCTCGAAGTTGCGGCAGACCATGCCGGTCACATTCTTGATCTCCAACATCGCCAACCCGCGTCCCGGACAGAACCGCGGACCGGCCCCGAACGGAGTGGAGACCTCGGGCCGATGAGTGCCGTGGCCGCTGCGCAGCCAGCGATCCGGATCGAAGCGCAACGCGTCCTCGAAGTTCTTCTCTTGCAGGCTCGCATGCTGCACATTGACGATTACCCAGGTGCCCGCCGGGATGTGCACACCATCGATCGTGGTGTCGACGGCGGCCTCCAGTCCGACGATCGGTGTCGTCGGCCGTAGCCGCATCGATTCGGCGACAACGGCTTCCAGATACGGCTGTCGGTCCAGTGCCGAGGGAATCTCGGCGACTTCCTCCCGAATCCGTTCCTGCACAGCCGGATTGCCCGCAAGGTGGTAAAGCAGCCAGGCCATGGCATTGCTGGTGGTGTCCTGACCGGCGATGAGGATGGTGAGCGCCTCGGCGAACAGTTGGTCATCGGTGAAGGAGGTGCTGCCGTCCTGCGCCAAGAGGAAGGCTTCGATGAAATTGGTCGGCACCGCAGGCAGATTCGCGCGGGCGCGGCTGATGACGCCGGTGAGATCGGTGCGCAGTGCGGCCAGCGCGCGCTCCAGCGCCCGGTCGTCCGGAAGTTTGACATAGCGCCAGTACGGGAGCGGGCTATTGATCCGCCGGTTGATGAGCGGGAAGATCAGCTCCAGGTGCCGCTGGATGATGTCGCCGGACTGTTCGATGGTGTTGATGTCGTAGTCGAAGGTCAGCTTGGCGGTGACGTCCACCGTATAGCGGGTCAGGTCGGCGCGAATATCCTTGGGCGACTGCCGTTCCCAGCGCCGTTGCAACCGTCCGGTGATCGTCTCCAGGGTGGGGTGGAAGCTGCGCAGATGCGAGGCATTGAAGGCGGGCATGGCCAGCTTGCGACGCAGCCGCCATGCCTCCCCTTCCAGCGAAAACAGTCCGTTCGAACCCATTTCGTCCATGACCGATTCGATTGCCGACTGCCGCCGGAATCCACCGGGTCGGTCCCGGAAGATCTCCCTGTTCAGATCGGGATCGCTCACGACAACGATGCGCCGTCCCGGCATCTGCAACTGGTAGAGCGGGCCATACTCATCGCACCACTCGTCGAACTGACGGTGCAGCAACGAGGGGCGCATCTGTGGAAGATTCCCCAGCAACGGCCACCGGCTCGGCCCCGGGAGATCATCCACGGTCTTGGCAGGTGAGATCGAGACGGACAAAACCGGCGCCTAACGTCGAACGGATCTGATGGAGGCTTGGTCTAGAAAAAAGCGCGAGAATCTAGTCTCGGAGCACAAAGAAAGGTCTGCCGAGTTTCTGCGTGAATGCGACCAGAGTCGGAGAATAACGACAGCCTCCCCGCAGTCGAAATATTTGGCCAGACCATGTGGGCAGCCTGCTGCCAAGAATGCCGAGGCGGGCGATGACTCAGCATGAACAATGGCGACGTTAGCCAGTGCGGGCAGGCGGTGTCAACCCAGACGATTCGTCATCGTGGACTTTCCGCAGGTAGAGATTGAATAGTGAGGAACGCAACAGTGCCCCACCCGACGACATGGATCTGAAACGATGCCTAGTCGCTGACAGCGTCGCGAAATGCGCTATCCCCCAACATCGCCCGAGGCATCGGCGTGCAGCCGAGCGCAGCGACCAGAAAATGGCAGCGGGAAAACCAAAAATTATTCGGGATTGACGAATTGGCGCTAGACTCAGTCCGGATTGGTCGGATGTCCAGGTTCGATCCCGTCGGCGCGAGTTACTCCTGGGAGTTCAGATCCGAATTCGTCCGGTCATGGGTTCACGAGGAGACATGATGCAAGTTTTCGGCAGCTGGACCCACCCACTCGGAAAGGTGCGACCGGCGGTCACCGCAGCCGCGATCGCAGTCGCGGCGAGCGCCGCTATCACCGGGCAAGCGAGCGCCGAACCGACCGCGGACACGCACTATGTGGCTCTCGGTGATTCCTTCGCCGCGGGCGCGGGCGTATTTCCGCAAACCGAACTCGCCACATGTTCACGGTCTGCGGTCAACTATCCAACGCTGGTCGCGAAGGAACTCGGCGTCGCGACCTTCAAGGACGTCACCTGCGGCGGGGCCACCTTGGACGACCTCACGAGCCCGCAGCGCGGCGTCGTCTCCGGAACCGCCGCCCCCCAGTTCGATGCGCTGACACCCGACACAACCTTGGTCACAATGACCATGGGCGGCAACGATATCGGTCTGGCGAAGCAGGCTCTGCTGTGCGGCAATATCTTGCCCGAACCCTACGGCACGTCGTGCACGGACACCTTCACGGCGAACGGCGTCGACACTTTCGCGGAACGAACCAGCGAGTTGGCACCCGTCTACGGGAACGCGATCGATGAAATCCGCTCGCGCGCACCCGAAGCCACGGTCGTGATCGTCGGCTACCCGACCGCGTCGCGCGCTGGAGCCTGTCCCGCGCAGCAGCCCGCATGGCCGCGCGACGCCGACTACCTCCAGGATGTGCTGGTCAACCTCAATACGCTGTTGCGCAATGTCGCCGCCGCACACGACGCGATCTTCGTCGACACGGCCACCTCCAGCATCGGACACGATATGTGCGCCGCACCGGAGCAGCAGTGGATCAACGGGCTGATCCCCTCGCTGTCGACTCCATCCATCGTCCCGCTGCATCCCAACACTTTCGGTGAGCAGAACATCGCACAGCAGGTTGTCGCCGCGCTGCGGTGAGATCGCGGCACTGGGCGCGGTACAGCGCCCAGTGTCCCGTCACTGGGACGCGGTGTCGTGAATCGCGAGCCGATCGGTCAGCCGAGCAGGGTTGATGCCCAGTTCCTCCCAGACCGCACCGCGTGAGGTCTATCAATGCTAGATCTAGCATTGATAGCTGGTAGACGCGCCGAAACCGCCGCTGTCAATGGCGATTCGCTAGTCTGCGAACAATGGACGCAGCAGAAGAGCGCACCGCATGAGACGGACCCCGGGCCGGGCCGGTCACGAGGATCGTCGTCGAGCGATCCTGGAGGCAGCCCTCGAGGTTTTCGCGGAACGCGGCTATCAAGGCGCGACCATTGCGATCGTCGCAGAGCGGGTCGGGCTCAGCCAGCAGGGTGTGCTGCACTACTTCCCCAATAAGCAGACGCTACTGGCGAATGTGCTCGCACTGCGGGATCAGAACGATCTCGATGTCCTGCTCGCCACCGCACAGGGTCGTTCGACAACCCTGGAAATCCTCGCCGAACTGGTGGAACGCAATGCCGAGCGACCCGGAATCGTGCAGTCGTTCACGGTGCTCGCGGCCGAAAGCGTCACCCAAGATCATCCGGCGCGCGAGTATTTCGTCGATCGATACGCAAAGGCCCGGGAAATGCTGACGGCCTTCCTGGAGCGTGATCTGGGCGGTGATCCGCCGCGCGGTGTCTCACATAGAGATGCCGCAGTGTTGCTGATCGCGGTGCTGGACGGGTTGCAACAGCAGTGGTTGCTATCGCCGGATGATGTGGATATGTCCGCGCTGCTGCGCAAGTTCCTGCAATTGATCCGCCCAGAATCGCAATGATAACGTATTGATTACTTTACCTACCGCCTGCTAGGTAAAGCCTTCATACTTCGAGGTTAGATGCCCGCGCTTCAGCCGAACAAGGGAGTCGACCGACATGGCGAATCACCGAGCCGACCGCGAGGCAGTAGTCGAAAAGGCTTTGGCCGCACTGGATCTGGATTCCCGTTGCCGCCTGCTCGCCGGACAGGACATGTGGTCCCTGCCCGCGATTCCGGAGATCGGGCTGGCGTCCGTCGTGATGTCCGACGGTCCGATCGGCGTGCGCGGTGTGCACTGGAGTCCGGAGGACCCTTCGATCGCCCTGCCGAGCCCGACCGCACTGGCCGCGACCTGGGATCCGACTCTGGCTCGGCAGGCCGGGCAACTCCTCGCGCAGGAGGCACGACGCAAGGGCGTGCACATGCTGCTGGCACCCACGCTCAATCTGCATCGAAGTCCGTTGGGCGGCAGGCATTTCGAGTGCTACTCGGAGGATCCGCTGCTGACCGGGGCTATCGGCGCGGCCTATGTGACCGGTGTTCAGGAGGGTGGTGTTGCCGCGACACCGAAGCATTTCGTGGCCAATGATTCCGAGACCGACCGATTCACCGTCGACGTGCGGGTATCCCAGCGCGCACTGCATGAGCTATATCTGGCCCCGTTCGAAACCGTGGTCGAGCAGGCCTCGCCGTGGGCATTGATGGCGGCCTACAACAGCGTCAACGGGGTCACGATGACCGAGAACAGCGCATTGCAGAACGAAATCGTGCGTGCGCGTTGGGGTTTCGATGGCGCAATCGTGTCCGACTGGACGGCGGCTCGCAATACCGTCGGTGCGGCCGTCGGCGGACTCGATATCGCGATGCCGGGTCCGCAGAGCGTCTTCGGGCAGGCTCTCGCGGAAGCCGTTCGCGCAGGCGAGGTTCCGGCCGAGACGATCGAGCAGATGGCGCGACATATGCTTCGGCTCGCCGCTCGGGTCGGTGCGTTGGCCGGGGCACCACCACAAGTCGCAACCGTGCCTGGGGCGCTCAACGGCGACGCGCTGGCTCGCGAGATCGCACAACGCTCGATTGTGCTGCTGCGCAACGAGAACGGCGTCCTGCCGTTCGGCACGGTCGGTCGCATCGCGGTGATCGGCCAGACCGCTGACCAGCCGAGGGCGCTCGGTGGCGGTAGCGCCCAGGTGTTCCCGCCGCATACCATCTCGCCACTCGAGGGCTTGCGGGCAGTACTCGATGCGGATACCGAACTGGTCTATGCCGTCGGCGCGGACCCCCGAGTCAAGATTCCCGCCGCCGAGGAGGGTTTCGATCTGCGGGTCCAGCTCTATGGCGCCGGTGACCGCTTGCTCGGCGAGCATCCGCTGCCGGAAGCCGCGATCGAATGGATCGGTGAATTCCCGGACGGTATCGCGGTCGGGGAACTGCATCGGGTCGATGTCACCGGAACCTTCACGCCACGAGCGACCGGAACGCATACGATGGCCATCGCGGGCGTCGGGGCGTTCCGACTGACGATCGGCGATATGACTTGTTTCGACGAAACCATCGTCGCGCAGGGCGATCCGCTGGCCGCCTTGCTCCGTCCGCCGGAGACGCTTTTCGATGTCGAACTTACTGCGGGACAGCGAGTTTCGGTGCATGTTACGCATACCGTCACGACGATGCCGGAAATGCCCATTGCCTTCGAGAAGTTCTCGCTCGGCCATCAGGAACCGAATATCGACCCCGAGGCGCTCATCGAAGAAGCGGTCGCCGCGGCGGCTTCGGCCGATGTGGCCGTGGTGGTCGTCGCCACTACGCCCGAGGTGGAGAGCGAAAGCTTCGACCGCACATCGCTTTCGCTGCCCGGTCGACAGGACGAGCTCGTCGCGCGGGTCGCCGCCGCCAATCCTCGCACCGTGGTCGTGGTGAATACCGGCTCACCCGTACACATGCCGTGGGCCGAGGATGTCGCGGCTGTCCTGCTCACGTGGTTTCCGGGACAGGAAGGCGGCGCCGCACTGGCCGATGTGCTCATGGGCCGAGCCGAGCCGAGCGGACGGCTGCCCACCACCTGGCCCACGCATCAGGATGACGCGCCGGTACTGAATGTCACGCCGACCGACGGTGCCCTCGCCTACGAGGAGGGTGCCTACATCGGATACCGTGCGTGGCAACGACTTTCGATCGCGCCGGCGTATTGGTTCGGACACGGAATCGGTTACACCAACTGGGAATACGAGAGCGCTGTGTTCGATCCTGATCCCTTGGCCGAGCGTGCGCTCGGCACGCTGACTGTTCGCGTTCGCAATGCCGGCGATCGTCGCGGCCGCGAAACGATCCAGACATATATCGCTCATTCATCGCAACCGGACCGACGGCTGGCCGCCTTCGCGGTTGTCGAAGCCGAGCCGGGGGAGACCGCCGAGGTGGCGCTCCCGATTCCCCGCCGAGCCGCCGAATCCTGGGACGAGGCAACCGAAACCTGGGTACTACCCACCGGCGCCTACGACCTGCTGACCGGCCGATCGGTTGCCGATATCCGCCTGACCACCGCTATTCAAGGATTGCACGCATGAGGTTGCACCGAATCACCTTGTTCCTCACCGGATTTGCACTATGCGCTGCGGCGATGCCGATGGCCGCCGCCGAGCCCGGACCGTATCCGACCGCCACTTGGGAGCAGGTGCAGGACGAGGAGACCCGCTGGGTACAGGAGGGCAAGGTCGAAGCGCCCACGCCGCCCGGAGTCAACCGGTACGACTGCGTGCCCACCGTCCCTGGCGCGGTTCCCGTTGTCCTACTGCATGGTTTCGCGGGCGACGAGTACCGAGCCTGGGGCTATCTCGGACCGGCCCTCGCCAATGCGGGCCTGTGTGTCTATTCCTTCTCTTATGGGGGCAGCAATGCCATGCAGGGCGGCGGCAATGGTCCGCTGGCCGACTCGGCGATCGAGGTCAAGCAGAAACTGACCGCGCTGACCACCCGGCTCGGCGCATCGAAGGTCGACCTGATCGGTCATTCCGAGGGCGGCATCATGGCGCAGTACATCGTGAAAACCGACCCGGATATCGCCAGTGATGTCCGTTCGGTGACCACCATCTCCTCGCCGACACACGGCACGCTCGGCAATCTCGGCGCGACCCTCCTCAATACCGGAAACCTCCGCGACGAACTTCCGGTCCCGCCCGCGGTGAAGGATCTATTGGCCGGATCGGCCTTCCTACAGGAGCTCAACTCCGGCCCCATCACCGTCCCCGGCGTCACCTACACCACCATCAGCAGCCGTTTCGACCCGATCTCGTCCCTCGGCCAGGCCCAGGCCATACTCGCGGAACCCGGTGTCGACAACTACGTCCTCCAAAACGTCTGCGCCGCCAGCAAAGCCGGACACAACGGCACGGTCTTCTCACCTACCACCGCCGCACTCGTGCTCAATGCCCTCGATCATTCGACCGTGCGCCCGATTCCATGCCAGCACGACTCAACCGGCTAGTTCACGAGGGCGAAAGCATCGCTTGTGCACCAACGGCATCCAGACCGTTCAGGTCGGCGGGGGCAAGCGCCGTCGGCGTCGGGAAGAGGTAGGAAAGGCCGAACTGCTGCAGGCCGCCGATGGGCGTGCCATAGGCAGTGACGAGATCGTCGAGAACATCTCTGTCCGACACCATGCCGCGTATGTCGTCCTCGAATGGATCCCATGGCTGGCCCGCGAGCAGCCGCTGCACTCTGGACACGAGGTGGATCAGCCCTTCGATATGCGGCACGTGCAGCACGAGTCGCGCGGCATCTGTTGTGGCCGAGCAGATTTCGATAACTCCCGGATCGTCGTCCATGACAATCGTTCGCCGATAGCAAGTCGACGTTGCACTTTCGACACCAGCGATAGCGGTCTGCGCGAGCTGTGCCAATCGCCGCTCGATATTCGTACCCTCCGCAACCGGCACCCGCAGCGCGAGACCACCATCGGCGACCAGACGGTCCGCACGTCGCCGACGTTTGCGCAGTTCGACGGGTGTTGCGCGAAATATCGCGACCATCACCCGGTTGAACTGACGCAGGCTCCCGAATCCAGCGGCAAAGGCGATATCGGTGACCGACAGATCGGTATCGTCCAATAGTCGTCGCGCGAAATGCGCACGCCGCGAGCGAGCCAGCTGATCCGGCGTCGCGCCGACCTGCTCATGGAACATCCGCCGCAGATGACGTTCCGAAACCGCAAGCCGCGCGGCGAGTTCCGCCTCATTGCCCTCGTCCAGTGCACCGTCGGCAATGAGATCGACAGCGCGACACACTAATTCGGACGCAATCGCGGGATTTCCAGCACCACGATAGGGCCGACAGCGGTGGCAGGACCGAAACCCCGCCGCCTCGGCACCCGCAGCCGAGGTGAAGGGGATGATATTTTCCGCCCGCGGACGGCCAGGACACGGCGGCAAACAGTAGATGCCGGTCGTGACGACGCCTTGGAACGATCCCATACCCCGAGTCTGCGCGCCGGGCCGCACACCGACCAGCCATATCCGGACACGACCTGTCCGGATATGGCGTGGTCGGCGGCGCCGCGCCACCCAGGATTGGTCGAATGAATGTACTGACGAGCAAAGATACGATCATCCGGGCTTGGCGCGAATTCGCGACGCAGGATCCCGACCGCATTGCCGCGGTATTCGCCCCGGACGCCGAATGGCTCGCCCCGCCGCAGAACGCCACCGCCCGCGCCATCGACGGCACCCATCACCTCGTCGGCCGCGACCGCATCGTGCGCTTCCTGACCAGGGAGTTTCCGACCGTCTTCGTCGCCGATCGAAGTGTGGAGTTCACCGCCATCATCGCCGAGGGCACGACGGTCGTCGTCGAGGAGCGGATGCGCGCGACATTGATGAATGGCAATCACTACGACAACGACTACTGCTTCGTCTTCGAATTGCGCGACGGCCTGATCCACCGCGTCCGCGAGTACATGGACACCCGCCGGGCGGAGGAATTGTTCAGCGCCGACTGAGAGTGCCGTCTCTCGGCAACTTCGGCCCGATCTCCGGCAGCCTGGACGATTGAACCTCCGGTCTGGATCGGACCGGAGGTTCAACTCACTTCACACCGATCGGCTTACCGAAGAATGAAGCGAAGGTCTCACCAAAGGTTGCCTTCAGCAGCTCGATTCCGTTCGGGTCCAAGGCCAACCAGCCGACATCAGCGGTGCTGCAACCCTGTTGCGCTGGAACACCATCGAGCCGATCACGCAGCCACAGGAGAGCGGGCGCAGTGCCCGAAACCTCGGTGACAACATGCTCGGCGAAGTGCTCGCGGGTGTATTGCACACTCGCGGAAGGACTTTGGCAGTAGGCATCGACCAGAGCATTCACCTGCCCCACCGGGATGATTTCATCCGGATTGCCCTGCCAGATGTACATCGGCATATCGGGTACCGACTTACCCATGCGGGTCTTGTCGAGCACGTCGACGACCGCCGGGTGCTGGATCGGATCGCCGGGCACCCGGAGCATGCCCTTCAGGTTCAGGAACGGCAGCAACGCGGATACATACTGCACACACAACCCGCCCTGGACGGTCGACACCGCCTTACCGAGCAGATCGATATTCCCCTCGATGAATCGGGCGAAATCCGGGTATTCGCGGGTGAGCCCGTTGACGGCGCCCAGGACCAGACCGGAGGTGAGCTGATTGTTCGCGACATTCAGCGTCACACCAAGATCGGCGGGCACACCGCCCTCGGCCGCACCAACGATATCGAGTTCGGGCGCATAGCCCTGCTTCAATTCGGCCGCGTGACCGGTGGCAATGGCGCCGCCGGAGTAGCCGTACATACCGATCCGGGCGTCGGATGCGAGCCGCATCGGCTCCAGATTGCGCGCCGCACGGATGCCGTCGAGCGTGATCCGCCCGGCCAGCGGTCCGGCCGCATAGGCATTGTTCGGTCCCTGATGATCGGGAATGACGACCGCCCAGCCCTGCTGCACCGCCCCCTGCGCGATCACCCACTCGGCAGGCGCGACGATCTGCCCGACGAACGGGCTGACCGAAAACTGTTGCACCGCATAGGAAGGAGCGCAGTATCCAGCCAAAGAATCTTCGGCGATCTGCATCGAGACGAGCTTGTCCGGCGCCGAACCGCGCGGCTTCACCACCGTCGCGACGGCCGCGATCGCCTCGTCCCGGCTGTTGTTCGAGCGGTAGGAGACCTGCCAGGCATCGACATTCACCGGGATCAACCCGAAGTTGGCGACATTCACCTGCCGCGCCGCGATGATCTCGCCCGGCGCCTTGCTCGCCACCAATTCGGCGGCCGGATGGTAGAAACCCGGATCCAATTCGGGCGGCAGCGGGAACGGTGCCGCAGGTTGCACCGCGACCGGTTCCCCCGGCGGCTCGGCGACCGTGACCGCGGTCGTCGCGAGCAGTGCGATGGCCGTGACTGCGGCCGAGAACATGATTCGCCGGGCACGACCCGCCAGCGGATTGATCAACTTCCATCCCCTTCACAGACTGTGAGACCACTCCGTCTCACATGTGGGCGACTATGACATAAGAGTGATGTGGATCGCAACAACGACCGCATAGGTGGGCAGTGACATAGTCCTGATTTGGCGACTCGATATGCCGAGCGGCCGCAGATGACGTAACTTTCACCGAACCGGCCGGTTGGTGCCGGACAGCTTGCTGGGGAAGCTCCGAGGAAATATGCACGGTCCCAATGAACCGGTCTCGACGGTTCTGTACTACGTCTTCTTGCTCTTCTATGGCGCACAGGATGCGCTGGGCAGGGCCTTCATCCTGGGCTGACCCGAGCCGCCACAGCACACCGAGCAGTCCGCGTGACCGCTCGGATACCGTGGTGCCTGTGATCGAGCACAGCGAGGCAACCAAAGGCGAAGCACCCTTGGTCGCAGCGCAGCCGAGCGCTTGCGAGGTGCAGCTGTGACCATCGTGGACAGGCAGTACGGCGGCCGCGCAGTGAGCGAGCGGAAGGCCGAGCGACGGCAGCGATTCCTGGACGCCGCCATCCGCACCTTCGCCGAGCGCGGCTACGCGGACTGCTCGCTGGCCGATGTGTGCACCGCGGCCGGGCTGTCCAAGCGGCAGTTCTACGAGGAGTTCCAGACCAGGGAAGATGTGCTCATCGCGTCCTACGACTACATCCAGGACCAGTCCGCGGCGGTGGTCGGGCAGGCCGTCGCGGCGCTGGGTCCGGATACGGATATCGCAGCCGGGCTCACCGCGGTGCTGACGGCGTTCATCGGTTCGATCAGCTCCGACCCGTACCGGGCCAAGGTCGCCTTCATCGAGGTGGTCGGGGTCAGCGAACGCATGGAACAGCACCGACGTGAGCGCCGCCACGCCTGGGCAGCGGCAATCGAGGCGCTGCTCATCTCGATCGCGGGCCCGGACATCCGCGTCCGCGGTGGAATCACCTGGGCGGCAAGCGCACTCATCGGCGCGATCAACGGCGTCGCGCACGAATGGATTCTGGCCGACCCACGCCCGCCGATCACGCAACTGGTCGAGGTGCTCGCCCCCATCGCCACCTCGCTGATCATCACCGAGGAATAGCGCGGCGGGCAGCGGCCACGTAGGTTCGGCGTATGCAACTCGGTCAGCCAAGTCGCACCGCCCTGGCCACGGCCTACGCGCGCGCCTACCACCAGATCGCGAGCGAGCCGCGCATCTTCACCGATCCGCTGGCCGTTCGAATCGCGGGAGTCACGCCCGGTCAACTGGCCGATCTGGAGACCGCGACGATTCAGGACGACTCGGACCTACGCCGCCGACGCCGTCTGTTCCTGGCCGCCCGTGCGCGCTTCGCCGAGGACACCGTTGCCGATGCGGTAGCGACGGGCACCCGGCAGGTAGTGATTCTCGGTGCAGGACTGGACACATTCGCCTATCGCAACCCGCATCCGGATGTGCGGGTATTCGAGGTCGATCATCCCGATACCCAGGAATGGAAGCGGCAGCAGCTCGATTCGGCGGGCATCGAACTCCCGGCGTCATTGACCTTCGCCCCGGTCGACTTCGAAAGCCAAACGCTCGCAGCAGGATTGGCTGCGGCCGGATTCGATCGGACTCGACCGGCCGTATTCGTCTGGCTCGGCGTCATCATGTACCTGACTCGCGACACGATCCTGGACACCCTACGGTTCGTCGCGGGCCAGGCGACACCGGTGCGGTTGGTCTTCGACTATCTCTATCCCGCTTCGGCATCCACGCCCGAGGAGATGGATCATCGCACCGCGCGCGCCGATCTGGTGGCATCGATCGGTGAGCCATGGCTGAGCTTCTTCACTGCCGATGAGATCGCAAATATCTTGCTGGAGACAGGATTCGATCAGCTCGACGATCGTGACGCACCCCACCTCATCGCCGGCTACCTCGGTATCGCGCCGCGAAAGGCTTCTGCTGTTGCGCCACATGTGCTGTGTGCCATGCGAACCGGGTAGATCAGCAGTCGAGTTGATCTGCGAGATCGAGGAAGTCGGTGGCGTTGATGTCGAAATCGTCGTCGAAAGAGACGTCCACGTCACCACCTTTGCCGAACTCGAGCGGACGTGCGACGAAGGCCGTCCGGAAACCCAGTGCGCCCGCCGCCTGAATGTCGTACTTGTGGCTGGCGACCATCATGATCTCGGAAGGTTCCAGCCCCAGATACCTTGCGGCCATGCGATACACCGTGGGGTCGGGCTTGAACGCGCCCGCCATCTCGGCGGTGAACACCGCATCCCACGGCAGCCCGGCGCGCTTCGACATATTCACCACGGCGGCGACATCCGCGTTCGACAAGGTTGCGATCGTGAATTTGCTTGCGAGCCTGTTTAATCCGGTGACCACATCGGGCCAGGGTTCGAGTCGCTGCCAGGCAAGGGTGAGATCCGCGCGTCGGTCGGGCGATAGGTCGATCCCGTAGTCACCCAATAGGCCATCCAGCGTGTTGGCGTAGACCGAATGCACGGTGACCCAGTTGTCTCGGTCGGGCTTCGCCTTCCGCAGGGCGGCGAAGTACTCGGCACGCCAGTGGTCTACGAAACCGGGCCAATCGATGTGGCGATATCGGGCACCACCGATTCTTCGAGCTTCGGCGCAGACGGTCGAATGAAAGTCTGTGGCCGTACCCTGCACATCGAAAAGCAATGCCCGCAACATAATTCGCACCATTCCCTATACGCGCTGGACCAGCAGATAGCTGCGCCGACTCGGATGTTCGGCATCCGGATGCGGTTCCCGGTCCAGGCGCGCCTCGAGGGCCAGACCAGCCGTCGCCAAGGCTTCGGATTCTGCAGACGGGTCCAGGTAATGGAAGGTGAGGTCAACCTGATGGCCCCACCAGTCCGTAAGCCTCTTGGCCCCGCCGATCGGAATGTCCGGGTCGCCGGTGTGAAATGCAATGAGCGCATGACCACCCGGACGCAACACCCGCGCGAACTCCGCATAGGCCGCCGCCCGTTGTTGCTCGTCCAAATGGATCACCGCGTACAGACAAACCAACCCCGCCAACGACTGCGCCCGCACCGGCAGCGCAGTCATGTCAGCAGCACCAACCGCCACCGAATTGGTCCGCCGCGCCACCGAACACATCGCAGGCGAAAGATCCATACCAACCGCCCGCACCGCGCGTCCCGCGAGATACGCCGCGACATGCCCCGGCCCACAACCAATATCCGCAACCACACCCCCGTTGGTGAGCTCGGCAAACACTCCCAATATCCCCCGATCCAACGGCTTACCCCGCAACTCGTCCCCAAGCTCATCGGCATAACGCTCGGCCACCAGGTCATAACTGCGTCGCGTGCCGATCATCCAGCCAGCGTAGTTCCGGCCCGCACCCCGCGCCCGCCGTGGACTAACGGCCTCGGGAAGACCGCGGCGCGCCCAGGGCAGACGAACCTCGAATGTGGCGGCGCCCGTCGTAGTCGGCGTCCGTTGTGGAGGCACGCGCCGCCCACACCGCCGAGCGTCCACACATACGCCGACGCCGACGGCAAGGACAGCACCGCCAAGCCGGGCACATGCCGCAGCCCGCGTCCGCAGACATCCACGTCGCAGCGCCGGACGCGGACGGTCGCGAACTAGGCATCAGCGGGGCCCACCCGATGCCCGTCCGCGGATTCATTGCATCGACACGCCAGGAACAGTCCGGACACGGCACGGACCGAAGTCCGCACCGTGGCGACTACTGGCTGCGCGTTGGGATTTACCGCACCCGAAAGACAGTCAATTTCCAGTCCGTTGAGCGGGTGCGGGCGATGCGCGCGGCGATGGCGAAGTGTTGGCGGCCGCGGTCGTAGGAGGCGAAGACTTCCGCGGTCGAGGCGTCGACCATCATGAGGCTCGCACGTTGGAGCACGGCGACACCGAGCGTTCGGCCTGGTGCGAGGTCGGCTCGAACTATGGTCCGGACCGCGGAGACCACTGCGGGCGTGGCCATTCCGGCGAGTTGGGCGACGGGGCGGCGGTGGTCGAGTATCTCGAGCGCCAGCCGCAGCGCACGCTCAACGAATTGCTGTGCCGTCGAATCCAATTCGACGACCGGAGGCAACTCTGCGTGCCCGGCACTGAGCGCCCGCCGCACACCCGGCGGGCCGGATCGTCCGGTCTGATCATTCCGCGATAACGGCGTGCGGCACGGTGACGCACGCGGCGGATCCTCGAATTCCACGCGGCTCCCGGCCGCACGGTACGGCAACAACGGCGGCTCAGTCCTCGGTGCATACGAAAGCCCCGACGGATGTCTCTCCATGCAACACCCCCAATTGAGTTCGAACTACTACCCCCGAGCTCGGACCGCGCCAGCATTCCACGAATATCCCCGCAGGTAAACCACCCAAGCGACCGCTCTGGCGTCAACACAATCAAGGTCAGGTGGCACTGGTGGAGCAGGCCCAAGTCGGCCGATGCCCGCACATATTCCACCTGATCTTGATACGAGTCAGGTGGAGATGCGGGCGAGGGTTTGCAGCGGGTCGGTGAGGACGTCGGCGAAGGCGAGTTCGGCGGCACCGACCAGAGGGGCATCGTCGGCGAGGGCAGAGGTGCGCAGGCGAACCCGCTCACGGACCGCGAGCAGGCCGTTCACTGCAAGCCGGCTTCGGACCTGCGCAGCGGAGGCGAGATATATCTCACGGAGCACACCACCGAACACAATCATCGTCGGATTGAAAATATTGACCAGGTTCGCAACGCCATATCCGAGCCAATCCCCAACCTGGTGCAACGCATCTCGGGCAGTGGCATCACCACGCGCGGCGGCATCCACAATCGCCTCCACAGCCGCACGCCCGGTGAGATCCGTCCGCCCAGCAGCCGCGATCAAGGCGAGCTCCCCCGCCTCGGCCTCCAAACAACCATGCGACCCGCACGTGCACGCCCGCCCACCCGGATTGACGATCATGTGCCCGACCTCGCCCCCATAACCGCCCTCACCACCGAGCAGCTTGCCGCCCATGATGATTCCGCCTCCGATACCGACCTCGCCGTGCAGATAGATCATGTCCGCGACCCCGACGCCGACACCCCGCTCACGTTCGGCGAGCGCACCGAGGTTGGCATTATTGCCGACCACGACGCGCAACCCGAGACGCTCCGAAAGCCGCGCCCCGACCGGCACATCCACCCACCCGATATTCGGCCCGTACCGAACGACCCCGTCCTGCTCACGCACCATCCCGCAGAACGCGACTCCCACACCCACACACATGGTCTCGGGCCCGGACCCGCGAATCATGTTCTCCGCGAGATCCACCAGCGCACCGATCACATCATTCGGATCGAATGCGCCGCTGGGACGGCGTGTTTCCCGACGATCGAGAATCACCCCGCCCAACCCGACCCGGGCCACCGCGAGCCGATCCGCCCCGACATCCAGCGCCACCCCATAAACCCGCTCCGATTCCGGCCGCACCACCAACGACGGCCGCCCTGCCTTCCCCGTCTGCCCCGGCAGCTCCTCGCTGACCAGACCGGCCGCGGCGAGGTCGGCGGTCAGCGCCAGAATGGTGCTGCGATTGAGCCCCATCCGCTCGGCGAGTGCCGTCCGCGACATGGGTCCGCTCGAGTGGACATGCCGCAGCAGCACGGCAAGGTTCTGCCGCCGGATCTCGTCCGGGGAAGGTGCAGCTCTCATTCGGGCGAACCTCCTCCCGGTTCTCGGTCAACTTCCTGGCAACGCACGCTTGCGCGACAGCGCATCCACTCCCGCTGCCAACAGCAGCACGAATCCTGTCACAACGAATTTGGTGCCCGCGCTGTAGCCCATCAGGCCCATTCCGTTATTGATCACCGCGACCACCGCCGCACCGAGCACCGCGTCGAGCATCCGCCCACGCCCACCGAACAGACTTGTACCGCCGATCACGGCCGCTCCGACAGCGGTCAGCAACACATCGCTGCCGCCGGTATTCGGATCCACGGAGTTGGCCCGTGATGCCGCGATCAGCCCGCCCACCGCGGCCATTGTCGAACACAGCACGAAGGCACAGATTTTGATCCGATCGACCGGAATGCCCGCCCGCCGAGCCGCTTCCGCACTGCCGCCGACCGCATAGATATGTCGGCCGAACGAGGTGCGGTTGAGCACGAACGTCCAAAGCAGTAGCAGCGCAACGATCAACGGCACCACGATCGGCATGCCCTTGAGCGAGTTGATCGCCGGATTGCGACTGCGCTCGTCATTGAGAATCAGCACCGCCGCACCCGCCACCACGGCAACCGCCGCGATCCGCAACGCGATCACCGGCGCGGTCTCACCGGTGAGACCGAGCTTGGTACGCGCGCGCAGTTTTCGGTATTGGATTACCGCGAATCCGGCCAGCAACGCCGCGTACATGACCCAGCCGAGCCAAGGCGGCACATTCTTATTTGCGATCGCGACGATCGTCTCATCGTGGATCGAGATATTTCGTCCGTTGTCCATGATCTTCAGCGCGACACCCTGCAATGCCAGGAACGCCGCCAATGTCACCACGAACGAAGGGATTCCGATCTTCACCACGATCGAGCCGATGGTCAGCCCGATCGCGACGCCAGTGAGCAGCGAGGCGAGAATCGCTGCGTACCAAGGCCATCCCTTATCGGTGAGCAGTACCGCGAGCACCGCTGCACACACACCGCTGGCGAATCCGGCAGACAGATCGATCTCACCGAGTAGCAATACGAAGATCAGCCCCATGGCGATCACCGCGATGGCCGCGCCCTGGGTTAAGAGATTCGCGAAATTGCCCTGCGTCATGAACACCGGCCGCGCGATCCAGAACACCACCGACAGCACCGCCAGCGCGATAATCGACGGCAGCGCACCCATATTCCCGCTGCGCACCCGCCCGATATACGTGTTGACCAGCTCGATCGCCGGCGAGGACGTGGCCTCCAACTTATCCGTAACCACGGCGCTCATACACTTGCTCCATTTCCGAGGCCGAGACTTCCGCTGCGACCGGCGGTGATCAGTTCGACGACCTGCGCGTGCGTCACGTCGGCGGTGCGCACCTGGGCCGCCATACGTCCGAGATACAGCGCTGCGATCCGATCCGAGACCGCGAAAACGTCGTTCATATTGTGCGAAATCAACACCACCGCAAGGCCTTTATCGGCCAGTCGGCGAACCAACTCGAGCACCTGCTGGGTCTGCGCGACACCCAGCGCGGCCGTCGGCTCGTCCAGGATCACCACCTTGCTGTTCCACAGCACGGCTTTCGCGATCGCGACCGTCTGACGCTGACCGCCGGACAGACTTGCCACCTGCTGTCGCACCGACTTAACCGTCCGAACCGATAAGCCCGCCAAAGTCTTTCCGGCCAGCTCCTCCATCCCGTACTCGTCGAGGACCAGGCCGTGCTTCTTCTCCCGGCCGAGGAACATGTTCTGCACGATGTCGAGGTTGTCGCAGAGCGCGAGATCCTGGTACACGATCTCGATGCCGAGGTCGGCTGCCTCACGCGGACTGTGCACACGCACCGGCCTGCCCTCGAACAGGAATTCACCCGAATCGATCGGGTGGGTGCCGCCGATGCACTTGACCAGGGTGGACTTGCCCGCGCCGTTATCGCCGACCAGCGCCGTCACCTCACCCGAGTACGCGGAGAACGCAACCTCGTGCAAGACGTGGACGGGACCGAAACTCTTTTCTATCCCGCGTAATTCGATGACCGGGGTATCCGGCATGGGTGCAGCTCCTCAAGTTGGGGGCGCCCCTTCCGCGGTCCCCTCATCGAATCGCGGAAGGGGCGGGGTAACACGATCAGCGGACCCCGTTATCCGCGCAGAGCTTGGCGAATTCGCCGGTGCACAGCTCGGCCTTGGTGACATAGCCATCCGCGACAACATCGTTCACGTTGTCCTTGAAGATGGCCTTCGGTTCCAGTAGCACCGCAGGCACTTTCGCATTAGCTTCCGGATCGTCGACGGTGCTGTTCGCCTCGCCCTTCTCACCCTTCGCGAGTGCGATCGCCAACTTCGCACCAGCATCGGCTTCCAACTTGATGGCCTTGTAGACGGTCATGCACTGATCGCCCGCGAGCACGTTCTGCAAGCCCTGGACCGTGGCATCCTGGCCGGTCACCGGGATCTGGCCGTTCAGCTTCTGCTTCTTCAGCACCGCGATAGCGGCATTGCCGAGCCCGTCGTTGGCTGCGACCACGCCGCCGAGATTCGGTGTGCCGGTGAGCATCTGCTCGAAAATTGTGCCCGCCTTGGTGTTATCCCACTCCGGCACCGCCTGATCCGGCCCCTTCACATACTCACCCGAGTCGAACTTCGGCTCGAGCACGCTGTCGTAGCCGTTCTTGAACAGCGTCGCGTTGTTATCGGTCGGGCCACCATTCAGATACGCGATGATCGGATTGACGGCCTTCTTATCGGTGAGGCACTTGGCCAGCCCGTCCCCCATCAACTTGCCGACCTTGACATTGTCGAACGACACATAGAACGGTGCCCCGCCGCCGAGAGTCAGTCTGTCGTAATCGATTACGGTCACACCCTGCGACTTCGCCTTCTGGATCACGGCCTTGCCGGTCCCGCTGTCGAGGTTGGTGATCATGAGCACCGAGGCGCCATTGGTGATCATCTGATCCGCGATGGTCTGGAAGGCGTTCTTATCCCCCTGCGCGTTCTGGATATCCGCCTTGATCCCCGCCGCGTCGAACGCCGCCTGCAGATACTTCCGATCCGCCGTCTCCCACCGCGCGGAGGTCTTGCTGTCCGGCAGGATCACCCCGATCTTGGCGCCCCCACCCCCGGAGTCCTTATTGTCGTCCCCGCAGGCAGTGAGCGAGGTGAGAAGCGCGACCGATACGGCCGCAATGCCGAGGATCCCCTTACGCATGAGGGCGAGCCTTTCGTCGAACCACCGCCCGATCAAGCCGGGCAGTCGAGCAAGAGCGAATGTTGTTCGATGCAACATATTGCACCGCGAGCCGAAGCACAGCCGTTTCGCAAAGATATTTGTTGTTTGCGATAACAATCCGGTTTCAAGCGCAGAACGCGCCACTCAGGATGACGAAGTGGTCGACCTCTCGGCGCGACTCCTATCGGGGCTCGTGCACGATGCGGGGAGGCCCTCCGATGCTGCGCAGGATCCTCCCCTCGGCGCTTCCATGGACGACGTTCCTGCCCGGGAGCGCGGTTGAAGACCTCCTCCGACAATTGGTCTCGACCTTGCAAGCATCGGTTTCGATCGACAACCTCGCGCCGGTCTCCCAGCTACTCGTCGAATGGCGCCACACCGCCGAGATCTACGCGGATCCAAGCCTCCTCGAGGCCGCAACCCGAAAGCTCGGTGATGACGGAGGGCCAGTGCCGCGCCCCGAATCCGATCAAGGCGCGGTGTGAGCCCGAAACGGCACCGTGATCCGTTTCCTCTACGAACCCGATGACCACCCCACCGGCTTCGCCGGCCCGGAATTCGGCCCCGACGGCACCCCGAGCGCATACCGGAAGCCGCGACTCGGCAGCGATTCGTAATCAGCGAACGGCGAGGGCCCACCGTCTTCAACAACCAACAAGCTCCGTTGGCGCATCCCCTCGAGTTCTCTCGGCGACCAAGTCGATGAACGGTACGTGCTTCGTGACGTGGCCGGAGCCTGGGGCGGGAACGTTCCAGGCTTGTCCGGCGCAATATCCTCGGAGTGGACGGTCGTGAGGAGTTGCGGTGGATAGATGTCCTGTTGGGGTCTCTGGTCGAAATCGGTGGCGTGAGCACGGTGCATGGCGTGGGGCGGTGCGCAGGGCCGAACTTCCTGGAGGGCAGCCGGTTTGGGTCGTCAGTGGGTATGACGAGGTAGCGGGGCTGTTGGGCGATGTGCGGCTGAGTGTGGATAAGCGGTATTCAGGGGGTGGGTATTCGGGGTTTTCGTTGCCGCGTGCGTTGGATCGGAATCTGCTGAATTTGGATGGTGCCGAGCATATTCGGATACGGCGGCTCGCTGCGCCCGCGTTCTCGCGGAGGTCGGCCGATTCGCTTCGGGAGGTAGTTCAGCGGATCAGCGCGGCCACGTTTCGTACGATGGACGAAACGGTCAGTGGCACAGTCGATTTACTGAATCAGCTCTGTGTTCCGGTGCCAGCACTCGTGATCGGTGAACTGCTCGGTGTGCCAGCTGATCGGCATGACGCGCTGCGCGATGCCGCTACCGCGATGGTGACGTTCGACACTACGTCGAAGGAGTCCGCCAGCCGACTGGCGGAGGCGGTCGAATGGCTGGCAGGGACATTCACAAGCCTGGTGCGGTCCAAACGCGACGAGCCGGGCGATGATCTGATCAGTGGATGGGTGTGGGCGCGTGCCGATGCGGACCTCCTGTCCGAGGATGAGCTGATTTCGCTGGCGTTTCTGATGATGCTGGCCGGCCTGGAGAATGTGGTTCATTTGTGCGGCAACATATTTGCCGCGCTCTTGGCCGCTGATGTACCAGACGACTGGATGGCTCGGCGTGGCGAGTTGATGGAGGCTGCCAATCCGCTGCCGTTCGCGATTCGGCGATTCGCCGTCAGCGACTTGATGATTGGCGACCAGATCATCCCCAAGGGCGACACCGTGCTCTTGTCGGTATTCGGTGCCGATTCGGATCCTGCCCGCAATGGGCGACCGAGCCTGATGTTCGGGCGCGGACCCCACTATTGCCTGGGCGCACAGGTCAGCGATCTGATCGTCGACGCGGTGGTGCCGGAGTTGTTCGTTCGGTATCCGCGAGTGCGCCTGGCTGTGCCGGAATCCGAGCTGGAGTATCGGGCATCATGGCGGTCTCATGGATTGGAGGCGTTGCCGGTGCGGCTCCGGGACTGATCCGAGTCCCAGGAGAATTCGGCAAGAATGCATGGCATGAACGAAATGGTTGAAGTCAGGGCGACGAGCGCGGCTCCGGATCGTGCGGTCGACAATCCGTCCGACGAAGCCGTGCACGACCTGCTCGCCGACATGAACTTCAGGTATCCGTACATCATTGTCGAACGCCCGAATCTGGTGCCGCTCGGCCACTTTTACATCCAGGTTCATATGGATGACCAAGTGGATCCGGAGGATGGTCACGGATACTTCATCGAATACCGCGACGGCGGGCCCGATCAACATTTCCGAGCCACGGTGCACGATACGGCGCCGTGGGACAGTGCATACTCGCCCGCCTTCGAGTTGGTAGTGAAAGTGGTGCAGGACTGGGCTTCTCAGCGGCCGGGGTGGCGGGAGGCACTGTCGTGGGAGCGGATCAACCTCCAGGCCTAGGCGGATCCTTTGCCGACGGGGACGCGATCGCCAGCAGAATGCGGTCAGCCGCTCGCCCAAGATCAGGCGGAGCGACGGGTTCGGTGCTCGGCGACGTGCACGCGGGTCGAACAGCGGGTCGAACAGTATCTGCGCCTGCCGTTGCGTGAGGTGTCGACGAAGACAATGCCGCACCCTTCGCGAGCGCAACGTCCGATGCGGCCGGGATCCTCGCAGAAAAGCTCCGCGAGCCCGGCCGCGGTGTACGCCTTGACGCGCTCATCGGTCGGAGCGTCCTCTCGGGCGTAGTGCAGGTGCGGCGCGCGGCCGTCGTGGGTGGAGATGTAGGGCTGGCTGGTCGTTTCGGCCAATAGGGAGTTGAGCAACTCGACGCTCGGTTCGGTGAAGACCTCGTCGAGCCGCGCGATCCAGCGGCGCAGCTCGGCGGTCTGCCGGATGTTGAGGGTGCCGAGCGGCTTGTATCCGGAATCGGCGAGTAGCTGCAACAGGTCTTGCCGCGGGTCCGCGTTCACCAGTCGAGCGGCGAGTTCGGCCGCCGCGCCTCCGTAAGGGTTGAAATGCACTAAGTCATTACATCAGGCTGGATGCATGATCGCTACCTGCCCGTCTTGCTCCTGGTCGTCGCCTACCCTCGTGTCGTCGCACGGCGCCATCAGCTACCTGCGTTGCATCTGCGGGCGGTGGCTGATCAGCGAGCACGGCTCCGTGGTGGCGCTGGCAGGGACCAGCACGATGGGCCTAGCTGCCCGCCCGCCACTCCGGAGCCGGCACTGACCAGACCTCCACATCGAGCCGCTGCCCACGAGGCGGGCAAAACTCCCATAGCACACCGTCTTCGGTCATTCCCAACCGCCGCGTCACGGCGATGCCGGCATGATTCGGTGACGCGACCAGCCACCCCACGCGGTGGATGCCGCGCTCCTGGATTGCCCAGTCGATGATCACGCGGGCGGTCCGGGTCGCCAGGCCACGGCCCGCCGCCGAGGGCTCCAGCAGTCCGCTTCGGCGACGCCGAGTGCGAGGACCATCGTCCGAAACAGGACGCTGTGGACCAACTTGCCCTCCAGCCGGATCCCATAGATCCGGCCGGTGTCGGCCGCCCGTTGGTAGCTAATGCCGGAGCCGGCGTCCTCCCATGGCCTTGTTGCGGTACATCGCGGTGTCGACGGCGTGCATCATTTCGTCGATATCGGTGGGGCGGTCTTCGGCGAAAACCGTTCCGATGCTGGCGCCTACGACCACGGGCCGCCCGCCCACCTGGATCGGCGTGCCGAGCCCGTCGAGCAGCAGCGCGGAAATTGCTTCCAATTGCTCTGTGCCAGTGCACTTCTCGACGAGTACGATGAACTCGTCGCCGCCGATTCGCGCGACCAATCCGCCGACGGATTCGGCGGATTGCCGAAGCCGCTGGGCAACGTCGCGCAGCACCCGATCCCCTATCGTATGCCCCCACACATCGTTGACTTCCTTGAAGCCGTCGAGGTCCAGATAGCAAACACCAACTGGTGGAATGGCATTGGCCAGTCGATTGAAGAACAGGACACGATTGGGCAAGCCGGTCAGGCTGTCGTGGTTGGCATCGTGCCACAGCTGGTCGGCCAGTTGTTTGCGTTCGGTGACGTCGACGGCGACACCGATCAGGAAGCGGACCCGCCCACTGCTGTCGCGGACCGCGGACATGGACAGGTCGATGCTGGTGATGGTGCCGTCGCGGCGGAGATGGTCGGTTTCGAGACGGAAGCGGTCGGTCCGACCGCTGAGTAGGTGCTCCAAATTGGCATATGCGTCACCGATATTCGCGGGACCGAGCAATTCGGCGACCGACCGACCGGGCATCATCGCCGCGGGTAGTCCGAGCATATCGGCCATGGCCGCGTTCACCTCCAGTACCCGACCGGTGACGTCGACAGTCCCGATCCCAACCGACGCTCCCGCGAAGACCGCTTCGAACCTGGCCTCCGACAATTGCCTTCGCACCTCGGCCTCCTGCGCGGCCGAAAACGCCGCTGCGAGTGTGGTTTCCTGCTCCCCTAATGCCGCGTTCCGCAGCGCAGAGGTGAAACCCGCGGCGAACTCGGCAGCGACAACTATCGCACGCTCGCGAACTGGCACGTAATCGGATTCGGTTCCGGTGGGGCAGATTTCACGAACCATATCCCGGCAGATAACCAGAACCGAACGGCTGACGGCGATCTGGTCACGATAATTCGCCGTGACGAGCACCGCGGCGGCGTCCTGGGCAACCGTGACCTCCCGCGTCCCGCGCAGGGCCGCGATCAGCACATCGGCGAGTTCCGCTAGCAGAGTTTCGATTTGGCTTCGGGTGATGATCGGAGCGACAGCGCCGTCGAGCGCATCCGCCCATCGCATCGCCAGCTCACGCGTCCCCACACGAACCCCCTGCCACGGCTCCGGTCAGACTTTCCGGCCGACGCCCGCCAGGCCGAGCGATCGGCCCGGCGTCTCGTATAGGTCGCGTTCGGATTCCGGCCGCCAGGCAGGTAACTCGACGACACCGGGCTCGACCAGCTCCCACCCGTCGAACATCGCGCAGATACCGTCCTTCGAGCGGAAGTGGATGCCGACGCGGGTCACATCGGCCGCATTGCGACCGAGCTTGCCCGCGTCCTCGGGGCGCAGCTCCGATGTCAGGTGTGAGATCGCGACGTAGCTTCCGGTGGGGACAGCCGCATGCAGCGCGGAAACCTTCTCGACCGGCAGCTCTTCGTCGGATACCAAGTGCAGCACCGCAACCAGCAACACCCCGACCGGTTGCGCGAAATCGATGCGGCCGGTCTCGCGGACTCGGGCGAGCAGCTCATCGGGCTTGCGCAGGTCGGCTTCGATGGCGGCGACCTTGTCGTTGTCCACCAGAATCGCGCGGGCGTGGGCGACCGCGACCGGATCGATATCGGCGTAGAGCACGCGAATCTCCGGATCAATGGACTGTGCGACCTCGTGCACATTGCCCGCCGTCGGAATGCCCGAACCGATATCGAGGAACTGACGCACCCCCTGGTCGGCCAGGAAGCGGACCGCACGGCGCAGGAAAGCCCGATTGCTCAGCGCCAGACGGGGCAGGTCGGGCACCAGTTGTTTGCCGGCCTCGGCGGCTTTGCGATCGATCTCGAAATTGTGTGAGCCGCCCAGCAAGGCGTCATACATCCGTGCCGGGCTCGCCTGTTGCATATCCACGCCCTCGGGCGCCCACGCAGGCCTGTCCATCGCATCCCCTCTGCATTCACCACCGGACCAACCCATCCAGGTCCGCACCGCCGGATACCGCGTTGTTGATCACCGAATGGTGCAGTCCGCATAGTAGTCGGGCCGGTCGGTCCGAATGATCACGAATTCGCCACTGTTGACCTGGGCCTTCGAGCGGCGATTCATATTCACACATGCGCATGAGTGCAACATCGACTACGCTGTCGGACGGCAGCAATATCAAGCGGAAGGAGCGTTCGACTATGGGCGAGCAGTGCGTGTCGCCGAAGCGGTCGGCAGCGGTGGTCGGCGAGGCTGAGCACATGGATCATGACCACGCACACTCCGGCCATTCGGACAAACACGGCCACAGCCACGACCACGGCGTCTCGGCGGATTCGAATCCGCGCTGGCTGGCCATCGCGCTCGGCTTGATCGTCGCGTTCATGGTGGCGGAGGTGGTGGTCGGCCTGCTGGCGCAATCGCTCGCGCTGATCTCCGACGCCGCGCACATGCTCACCGATGCCGCCTCGATCGTGCTCGCGATGATCGCGATCCGGTTGGCTCGACGTCCGGCCCATGGGCGATACACCTACGGGTTCAAGCGGGTCGAGATCCTTTCGGCGCAGGCGAATGGGATCACGTTGCTGCTGCTTGCGGCGTGGTTCGTGTATGAGGGCATCAATCGGCTGATCAATCCGCCGGATGTCGAAGGGCCGCTCGTGTTGATCACGGCGCTGGTCGGGATCGTGGTGAATATCGCCGCCGCGTGGAGCATCAGCCGGGCCAACCGGACCAGCCTGAATGTCGAGGGCGCGTTCCAGCACATCCTCAACGACCTCTACGCCTTCATCGGAACCGCTATCGCGGGCGCGGTGGTGTGGCTGGCCGGGTTCGCCCGCGCAGATGCGATCGCGGCGCTGGTCGTCGCGGCATTGATGATCAAGGCGGGCTGGTCTTTGGTGCGGGAGTCGGGGCGGATCTTCCTGGAGGCCGCGCCCGCTCATCTCGATCCCGACGCCATCGGAGCGCGCATCGTGGCGGTCCGGCAGGTAACCGAGGTCCACGACCTGCACGTCTGGCAGATCACCTCTGGACAGGCGTCGCTGTCGGCGCATGTCCTCGTCGACGACGCTGCCGACTGTCATGCGATTCGTTCGATGATCGAGACCGTGCTGCACGACGAATTCAGGTTGGAGCATACGACTTTGCAAGTGGACCACTCGTCGGATCTGGAGGTCTCCGCCGACGATGCGCACTGCGCCGATGCGCACGGGCCGGTGCACCGGTCCTGATCGCCCGTTTGACCTTCGACCTACCCGAGACTCCATGATGAGCGGGTGGCGGGCGATGGGTTGATCACGATTGGCGGGTTGGCGCGGGCCTGTGGGCTTACGGCCAGTGCGCTGCGGTTTTATGACGATTGCGGGTTGCTGGTTCCGGTTCGGGTGGATGAGGTGACCGGATATCGGTACTACAGCGACGCGCAGGTCGATCGCGGGGTGATGATTCGGCGGCTGCGGGGAATCGGGGTGCCATTGGATGTTGTTTCGGAGATTTTGAACGGGGACGGGACGCGGGCCGGGCGGCTGCTCGACGACCATGTGGCGGAACTTGCGCGGCGAGCCCGGGATGCGGCTGCGGTTGCGCGGGTGATCAAAGAGGAGATCGGGGCGGGCGCGGTGGTATCCGCCGCGGTGTTGGCGGCGGCCATCGAACAGGTACGGTCGGCGGCCGCTCTGGATCGTGAAATACCAGTGCTGTCTGGGGTTTTGGTGGAGTCGCGTGCGGATTCGGTTACGTTGACGGCTACGGATCGGTATCGGCTGTCGACGCGGGCAATGGTGCCGGTGCGGCCGGGTGGGGCGTGGTCGGTGGTTGTCGATGCGGGCGAGTTGGGTGGAATCGGTTCCTGGCTGCGGGAATTGGATGAGGTGACTGTGCGTGCTCTGGACGATGGGCTCGTTGTGACCGGTCGCGGCTCCGAGCGCCGGTGCGGGACCATCGATGCGGCGTTTCCGGACTATCAGGCGATGTTGGCGGGGCTGGGTACGGTTCGGACGCGGGTGGTGGCGGGGCGAAGTGCGCTGCTCGCAGCGCTCGAGGCGGGCGGCGCGGCGCCGGTTGGCTTCGCCGTCGATCGGTCCGGTCTTGTTGTGAGCTGCAATGGGCAACTCAGGCCTGGTTCGCCTGGCTATCCCGAGTTACTCGCACGCCTGCACATTCCGGCAGTGGTTACCGGACCGGGTATCGAACTTGCCTTCTCCCCCAAGACATTACGACCCGCATTGGCGAGTGCGATCGGTCCGGAAATCATGCTCGATATCGCTGCGGCCAACGCACCGGTGATCGTTCGTTCCGCGACGGACGGTGAGCTGACCACGCTCGTCATGCCGACTGCCATTACGAATTCGAAGGAGTGTGGCGCATGAATCCCGCTGGTGAAACCATGGCCGCCATCACACAGGCGGTCGAGCTCGGGCGAACAGGCTCGCCGGACGCTGCGCGGGAGGCGCTGCTCGGGATATGGGCGACGCTCGGTCCGCAGGGTGATCCATTGCATCGGTGCACATTGGCGCACTATCTCGCGGATCTGTATGACGATGCGGCACAGGCGCTTTGCTGGGATGTTCGGGCGCTGGACGCGGCGGACAGTCTGACCGATGAACGGTTGCATCGGCACGATGCGAGTCTGGATGTGCGGGGCTTCTACCCGTCGCTGCATTTGAATCTGGCGGACAACTATCGGCGGCTCGGGTCATTCGCTGCGGCGCAGTGCGAGATCGACGCGGCGCGAGGGTGTGTGGATACGCTCGGCGATGACGGTTACGGGGCAATGATCCGCACCGCCATTGATGAAGTCGCCGAAGCGATTCGGATGCGAACTACCGCTCGACGTGTCTCCGCTCCAAATGGACGCGGGTAGCTGCCCATGAGTCGCTTGCCCACCCTCGTTGTCGTGAGCGGACCACCGGGCGCCGGTAAGACAACACTCGCGCATGCGCTGGCCGCCAAGGTGGGGTGCCCCGCGATCTGCCGGGACGAAATAAAGGAAGGCATGGTGCACGGGCGGCCGGATTTCGCGGCAAAACCCGGCGACGAGTCGAGTCTTCGCACACTGCCGACGTTCTTCGGTGTGCTGGAGCTGTTGTTGCGAGCGGGCGTCACAGTGGTAGCGGAGGCGGCATTTCAAGATCGCCTGTGGCGGCCGGGGCTCGAGCCGCTACGTGGTCTCGCCGCGATGCGAGTGGTGCATTGCGAGGTAGAGCCTGGCATCGCGATGGCGCGAATTCATCGACGTCAGCGCGAAAACCCTTTGCGGCGAGCACATTCCGGGCCGGGCACTGTTGCATCCGACGTCCACCGCGTGTTCGACCGTATATCGCTGGATGTGCCGACGATAGAGGTCGACACGACGGACGGGTATCGACCTGGACTCGATGAGATCGTGGCATTCGTCAACGGCCACGGATGACCGATCTCCTAGGCCGAATGCGGTCGCTCGGGCGGGCATGCCGTCGCGAACACGACAGCGAAATCGAATTCCTGCCAGGTCATCAGCCCGACGAACTGTTCCGGAGTCCGCGGACCTACGTCTCATCAGGAACGGCGAGAGACATGTCAGCGATACGGTTCGGGTCGGCGATGATCTCGATGGTGGCTATCCGATGGTCGGTGATAGTGAAGGCCAGAAGGAGGTTCAGGTTTCCGCCGGGGGCAACGACCAGGCCCATGTGGCCATTGATGAGGGCGGGACGGGTGTAGGGGGCCTGGCTGGAGAACATCAGGGCGCTGGAGGCGACGCGGCGAGCGCCACTCATGCGGATCGGGTGTCCGCTGGGGGCAGCGACAGCATCGGCGTGCAGTTCGACGTCCGGGTCGAGTACGGCGATCAGCGCATCGAAGTCACCGCTGCGGGCGGCCCGCAGGAAGGCATCGACGACCACACATTCATCGGCGATGCGGTCGGTCTCGGCCAGGGGCGCGCCACGGACGCGGCGGCGGGCGCGGGCAGCCAGTTGTGCGGCAGCGGCTGGCGTACGTCCCAGGATGGGCGCGAGTTCGGCGTACGGCAGATCGAACAGGTCGTGCAAAACGAAAGTCAGTCGCTCAGCCGGAGTAAGGGTGTCGAGCACGACCAGTAATGCGAGCCCGACCGAGTCGGCCAGCACCGCCTCTTCCTCCGGATCCACGCTGTCCGCGGGGATGGCGGGCAACTCGGTCGGTAGCGCGCCGACCGGGTCTTCGCGGCGGGCTTTGCGGGCCCGCAACATATCCAGGCAGATGTGGGCGACGACCGCGGTCAACCAGTTCCGCAGGTTGCGCACACTTTCGGTGTCGGCGCGGTCGAGTCGCAGCCATGCCTGTTGCACGGCGTCGTCCGCCTCGCTCGCCGATCCGAGCATGCGGTAGGCGACCGCGCCGAGGTGGGCGCGGTGGTCTTCGAAGCGCTGCGCGAGCCACTGGGTCTCCTCGGACATCGGCGATCTCCTTCCGTCCGATTCGCGTGTCATGTCGACGGGTCGTGCTCCGTCATATCTATGACGGACGAAACCGCGGTGACATGACACGCCCACGGCCCCCTCTTGGACAGAAGGGCGAACTGATGCGCACGACATCCGAACTGCGCCCGACACCGGATCGACGGCGCTGGCTCGCACTGGTGGTATTGCTGGTGGCCGGGTTCATGGACCTGCTCGATGTGACGATCGTGAATGTGGCGCTGCCGACGATCCAAAGCGATCTGAACGCACCCTACGCGGATCTGGAGTGGGTGGTGTCGGGTTATCTGCTCGGATTCGCGGCGTTGCTGATCACCGGCGGCCGACTAGGCGACCTGGTCGGCCGCAAAACTATCCTGCTTGTCGGCCTGACCCTGTTCACGCTCGCATCGCTGGCATGCGGGATCGCCCCGGACCCGGCGTGGCTGATCGCCGCACGAATAGTCCAGGGCGCGACGGCCGGGCTGATGATCCCGCAGATCCTGGCGATCATGCACGTATCGTTCCCCGCCGATGAACGCGGGAAGGTGCTCGGAATCTGGGGCGGTGTGCTCGGCTCGGCATCGGTGGCCGGATTGATCGTGGGTGGAATCCTGGTGCAGGCCAACCTTTTCGACTGGGCGTGGCGGCCGATCTTCCTGGTCAATGTGCCTGTCGGAATGCTCGCGATTCCCGCGGCGATGGTGCTGGTGCGGCAGTCCCGCTCGGCCACGGCGGATCGATTGGATCCGATCGGCACCGTCCTCGCGATCGGCGCGGTCCTGCTGCTGGCATACCCACTGACCGAGGGACGCACCCTCGGCTGGCCGGTCTGGACCTTCGCGCTGATCGCCGCCGCCGCGCTGGTCCTTGTGGCATTCGTCGCCTTCGAGCGACGCCGGACCGCGACCGTCGGATCGCCGCTGGTGGTGCTGAATCTGTTCCGGGAGCGCACATTCAGTGTAGGTATGGCTGTGTGGCTGTTGTTCTGGATCGCTCTCGGCGGCTACTTCCTGGTGTGGACGCTATATCTGCAAGCGGGGCTCGGCTGGACGCCGCTGCGGGCCGGGCTGAGCGCATCACCTTTCGCGGTGGCCGCTGCGGCCGGAGCCGGATCCAGCGTGCAGGTTTTTGTGCCGCGCTACGGGCGGATGGTGCTGTTCGCGGGCGCGATGATCAACGCCGCCGGGTTCGGGCTCTACCTCTATCTGGCCGCGCACTACGGCTCCGGCATCACCTCCGTGCGGATGTTCGCACCCCTCGCGATCAGCGGATTCGGGTTCGGACTCTTCGTCGCACCGACAGTCGACCTGATCCTTTCCGGAGTTCCCGGCCATGATGCCGGGTCCGCGTCCGGACAGTTGTCGACCATTCAGCAGGTCGGCATGGCGCTCGGTGTCGCGCTGGCCGGAGTGTTCTTCTTCACCCAACTCGACAACACCTCCGGCCACGGCACCACTGCCACCATCCCCACGCTCCAACAGCAGCTCACCAACCTGGATATCCCCGCCACCGCTCGAGACCAGATACTTGGTCAGTTCCGCGCCTGCGTACACGATCGCTCCACCGCCACCGACCCCACCGCCGTGCCGTCCAGCTGCCAGCCCCGATCCGGACAACCCGATCCACTACAGCAAGCACTCACCAGAGCCGGGCGAGAAGCCAACGCGCACAATATGTCTCGCACCTTCGCACAAACGCTGTGCTGGGCCATCGGCATTCTGATCGCCGTCGCCGCAGGAGTGTTCGCGCTGCCGCGGCGGTTGACCACAGCATCCGAAACAAGTTGGCCCGGTAGGGATTCGGTTGCATCGGATGCCATACACTGAGACGGCGCGGACAGCCGCCGCAACGCATGGCTCTGGCCGCAAGAAGCCAGCCATCCGGTCGGGCACCCGCAATAGTGCCAGCGCCGAAACCACCAATTCCACATAGCCAGGGCGGCCTCCGCCTATACACCCATGGCGGGTATGTTCGTTGAATGCACTCCGCTCCGATGCCCCTGGTCCATGAGTCACATATTCGTTGTTGACGGCTCGGATTTATTTCGCCTGTTCGAGGCAGTCTCGCTGAATCCAACGAAAGGCTCTCTACCATATGGGCAATAGCTGGCTACGTCGCCTGTCCACGTCCCCGGGGAATGGGTCCCATAAATTGATCTGCTTTCCTCACGCCGGTGGCTCCGCCATATCCTTCGGGCCATTGGCCGGGTGCATGGGATCAGAATATGACGTTCTTGCTGTCCAGTATCCCGGACGACTGGACAGAAGACATGAACCGCTCATCGATAATATTTCAGACCTCGTCGATGGTGTACTTCCTGAACTGATAGAAACGGTTGAGGGTGCCGAGAATTTTTCCATATTCGGCCACAGCATGGGATCTGTCGTAGCTTTTGAAGCCTGCCGACGGCTCGAGCAGGAATTAGGAGCGACCGCGAGAGTCCTCTTCGCCTCCGGTCGACGCGCCCCGTCGTCGACGCACTCCGAACAAGTGCACCTGATGAGCGATCCAGAAATATGTGAACTATTACTGAGCGTCGGCGGCACACCATCGGCGTTGCTCGAGGATCCTGAATTCCGAGAAATGATCCTGGCGACCGTCAGAAACGACTACCGAGCTATCGAGACTTACGAGTGCACTCCGGACGCGACAGTCAGCTGCCCCATGGTGGCAATTGTCGGCGATCGCGACCCCGATGCAAGTTTCACGGAAGTAGAGGCGTGGAGTTCGCACACCTCTGGTAGCTTCCTCGCGAAAGCATTTCCAGGCGGTCATTTCTTTCTCGATGCGAATCGCCGCCCCGTCGCGCAGCTGATCCGCGAGCACAGCTCACAAGCGCTGTTGAGCTAGACGAGCGTCGTCGCGGATTTTGGTGGAGCCACGACTGGGTGAGCATTCGCTCACCCAGTCGTTACTACTGCTAGCTCATACCCTTTTCGAGCCAGCCCTCGATCGCTTCCGCAACATCCACTGAGCCGTCCTCCAGCATCGTGAAATGATCCGCCTGCACCGACACAACGGTTTGCGAATCCCACGGTTGAGCCTGCCAGTCCACACGATCCGACGAGCTTCCCAGGAATGACTGGACACACTGGACGAACAAGGTCGGCGTGACGATGGAGCCGGGCACCATCTCGCGCAGCAGCTGCACATACCGGCTCATACCCGTCAACCGAGCCTGGTCGAAGCGACCGAACGTAGCTTCGTTCGACACCATGTGTTCTGCCATCTCCCGAAGCAGCCAATCGCCGTCATCGTGGATCCTGTAGGTGTCCAACATGACCAGGCCAGCAGGCACTGGGCGGCCGGTGGCTTCCAGGAACTCCGTGACGAGGTAAGCCAGCAGGCCGCCCGAGGAATATCCGAGTAGTACGAACGGCTCTCCCTGCGCTGCCTCGAGCAGACAGCGCGCCACTCCTTCCAATGCCGTCGTCGGCGTAGCTGGCAGTGGCTCGCCCGCACCGAAGCCGATCAGCGGCAGGACCACGACGTCGCGGGCAGTTCGCAGATGCGATGCGATGCGGGCGTACTGATGCGCGCCACCGGTGGCCAGTGGCGGATTGAGGCAGATGATGCGGGGCAGAACAGAACCCGAAGCCAGTCGTGACGGCACCGGCAATCGGTCCAGTTCGTCGGCCGAAGAGAACTGCTCACGTAGTTCCGCCGCCGCCCTCAGCAGAGCAAAGCCGTTACGAGCCTGGCCGTTCTCTACCGCGCCACGGAACATCCCGTACAGCGAGTCGTCTTCGCCAACTCGACTATTGCCCTTCTGTGAGTCTGTGTTGAGCTCCTTTTGCAGGTATCGGGCCAGTGCCGCCGGCGTCTTATGATCGAAGATTGCAGCGGTCGACAGCGTCAGACCGGTGGAAGCATTGAGGGCACTTCGCAACTCCATGGCAGCCAGTGAGTCGAACCCCGATTCGAGGAAGTCCCGCTCGGGGTCGAGAGCCTCGGCGCTCTCATGCCCCAGCAGACGGGCAGCGTTCTCGAGTATGTGCATCCGAAGCCACCGCTCCTGTTCGGAATCGGACAGGTGCGTCAGATGCCTGCGAAGCGCTGTCCCGTCCTGCGTTCTGCTGCTCGGCCGACGCCCGGTCTTCTTGGCCAAGTCGCTGAGCAGCGCAGGCACCGAGTCCCGAGCGCGCAGTACAGCTAGGTCGATCTCGACCGGTACAAGCACCGGACGCTCGGTAGTCGATGCGGCATCGAACAATTCGAGTGCTTTATCGGCAGTCAGCGGCGTGAAACCTTGGCGACGCATACGCTGCCGGTCCACCTCGCCGAGCCACTGCGAAAGTCCGGTTGCGATGTCCCACATGCCATAGGCGAGCGAAGTGGCCGGCAATCCTTCGGCGTGACGGTGCGTCGCAAGAGCGTCGAGGAACACGTTGGCCGCCGCATAACCTCCTTGGCCTGCGGGCAGTATCGAACCTGCCACCGACGAGATCATGACGAAGGCGGACAGCTCGGCTTCGCGGGTGAGCTCGTGCAAGTACCATGCGGCATCGGCCTTGGCGCCGAGCGAATGGTCGATCTGCTCCGGCGTCAAGGTATCGACCAGACCGTTGTAGGCAACGCCCGCCGCGTGCACGATCGCACCCAACGGATGCTCCGCGGGTATCGAAGCAAGCAGATCACGCAGTGCGTCACGATCTGTGACATCGCAGGCAGATACGCGAACCTCGGCACCGAGAGCACTGAGTTCCGCGATGAGATCCTCGGCGGCTGCCGGTCCGCGTCTGCCCGCCAACAGCAGGTATCGCACACCGTGCTCGCTCACCAAGTGCTTGGCGATGTGGCGACCGACCCCGCCGGTACCACCGGTAATCAGGACGGTCCGTTCGGAATCCCAAGGTATCCGCCGCTCAGATTCGGGCGACGCGGCGCGAATGAGCCGCGGCACCCGTGTTCCATCCGCATGGACAGCCAGTTCCGGCTCGCCTGTCAGCGCCGCGGCTACAAGATGATCCGTCGTTGCCGCTTCGCTGGCCTCGACGAGCACGATCCGCCCCGGGTTCTCCGCCTGCGCCGCACGCACCAGACCCCACACCGCCGCCTGAGCCGGGTCGCCCGTGGCGCCGGTGACCACAGCCAAAGTGCTTGCGGCGTACCGTTCTTCGCTGAGGAACTGCTGGACGGCACCGAGCGTGCGGTGCAGAGCCGTGCGCAACTGGACCGGCACGTCCACACCTTCGACCGGGGCCCGGAAGAGCAAGACCGAGGCCGACTCCGCCGCGCCCCACTCGGCCCAGGCGACTCCCGCCACCGATCGCAGCTCCGGACCGGGCCGCCAAATGAGCTCGTACAGCGCGTCATTCGAGGACAGGGTTGCGGCCGATAGCAGTTCGACGGACAACGGGCGCGACGTGAGGGACCGCGCGGACAGCAATGGCGCGCCACTTGAATCGGCCATTGCCAGGGTGACTTCACCCTGATTCAGCACGGTCGACCGAACCCGCACCCGCCGCGCGCCTTCGGCGTGCAAACGCACCGAAGACCAGGTGAATGGAACGAGGGTCTGCCGCTCGGCATGTTCGTCCACGCTCCGCGAACCGGCGACGGTCAATGCGTGCAGCGCCGCATCGAACAGGGCCGGATGTAGGCCATAGCCTCGAGTCGAGACCTGCTCGGGCAGCGCGACCTCAGCGTAGAGTTCCTCGCCGCGGCGCCAAAGGGCTTGCAGCCCTTGAAAAGCGGCCCCGTAGTTGTACCCGTGATCGGCGAGTTCATCGTAAGCGCCATCCAACTCCAGTTTTGTGGCACCGAACGGTGGCCACTGAACAAAGTCAGCCCAGTCTTGTGGCTCGTCGGTCTCCTTGCCCGGGTGCACACTGCCTTGCGCATGGTGTGTCCATGAGACTGCCGGATCGTCGTGGTCCTTACGCGAGTAGATGTCGAGCCGCCGGCGACCGGTCTCATCACTGTCACCGACTATCACTTGGATCTGTACTCCGCCATGCCCTTCGAACACCAGCGGCGCCCGAAGCGTGAGCTCCTCCAGTTCTGGACAGTCGACCTGGTCTCCGGCGTGCATGGCCAGTTCGACGAACCCGGTGCCAGGCAGCAGCACCGTGCCGAGCACGTCATGATCGGCCAACCAGGGATGGGTGACCGTCGACAGGCGGCCGGTGAGTCTGACGCCCCCGCCCTCCGGCTGCGCCACCAATGCACCCAGCATCGGGTGTTCGGTAGACCGTAGGCCGAGCGCGGATGCCTCTCCTGTCTGCGGTTGACCCGTGACCCAGAAGCGGCGGTGCTGGAAGCTGTACGTCGGCAGATCTGTCTTCGCGCCTCCGGAACCAGCGTAGTACCTGGTCCAATCCACCGTCGAACCCGCGACGTGCAACCGGGCGAGGCCGGTCAACACGGTCGATGGGTCCGCGTTGTGGCGTCTGGTCAAAGCGATTGTGGTTACGGTGTCGAGGATCTGGGTGATCATCGGGGTCAACACCGCATCAGGCCCGACCTCGGCGAACCTCGACACACCCATACCCGCCATCGCGACAACCGCATCAGCGAAGCGCACCGCCTCACGAACCTGACCCACCCAATACGACACATCACACATCTCATCGACAACCCGCACACCAGTCACCGTCGACACCAACGCGATACTCGGCCGGTTGAACACCAAACCCTCGATCACCGTCGCGAACTCAGCCAACATCGGCTCCATCAACACCGAATGAAACCCATGCGAAACACGCAACCGACGTGTACGCCAACCCCGATCAACACACACCTCGACAACAGCAGCGACCGCATCCTCGACACCCGAAACCACCACCGACGACGGACCATTCACCGCCGCAATCGACACACC